>DATJBR010000066.1:0-2675 GCA_035515255.1 Lysobacter sp.
CCCGCGTTCGCGCTGGCTCTCCAGCCATTCCCACTGGAAGAACGCGGCCTCGTACAACGAGGTCGGGGTGTCGTAGTTGAACTCGTAAAGCTTGGCCGGGCCGTGGCCGTCGTAGGCCAGGTCGATGCGCCCATACAGATGCGGGTCGCGCTGGCGCCAACTCTCGGCCACGTAGTCGCGGAACGCATCCGGGATCGCCAAACGCTCCATCAGCGCTTCGCTGCCCACGACCTCGTCGACCAGGTCCAGCGCCATCTGGTGGATCTCCGCGGTGGGATCCTCGATGTCGTGTTCGATCTGGCGCAGGGTGAACGCGTAATACGCGGACTCGTCCCAGTACTGGGCACCGTCGATCGTGTGGAATTGGAAGCCACAGGCGTCGGCGCGCCGACGCCAGTCCGGGCGCGGCTCGATCGCGACCCGACGCATCAGCCGCCCGTGCTGCCGCCGGTCCGGCGCGCGCTGGTGGCACCGAAGCCGCCACGACGCACCGTCATCGCGCGGTCGGGCTGGGCACTCACCTTGGCAAGACCGGACGACCCGGGAACCCCGGTCGTCGACGGACCCGGCTTGAGCCAGCCCTGCTGGTTGGAGCGGAACGCCGGCTCGGCCCGGGTTGCACCGGCGGCCGGGCTTCCGGCCCGCTGGTTCGGTGCCAGTGCCGCGCCGCGACCGTTGAGCATCTGCGAAAGGAAGAAACCCGTCATCAACGGACCGATGAACGAATGTCCGGCCGAGGTTCGCTGGGTGGCGCATTGACCCGCACCGAACTCGGCCTCGCAATCTTCCTGGGACGCGTATTTGGGCGAAGCCTCGACCGCCTGGGCCTGGGCCTGCTCGAAGGCCTCACGGCACATGATCGGATTCGCCGTCTTCTCGGCGCAGGCCTCGACCGAGGTGAACAGACCTTGCCGGGTCTCGACCTCGGGCTGGCTGGAGCAGGCCATCAGGAGCAGGGGAGCGGTGCCCATCAGCACCAGGGCAGTCTTGCGGGAGCGTTTCATACGGTCATGCGGCAATCGAGGACGGTCAAGGATAGAGGATGTGCGGCTTGGTGGCCGATTGATCGCGCCGCGCACTTCCGTCGTTCCGCCCACCTCCGTGATGTCGATGATTGATCCAGATCAACAGGCCCGGCGATGGAGGGAGCTTAATGGAGGCCCCATCGACAACTTTGCCGCTGCCTGGAGCGTTGATCATGGTCAAGGACCTCGTAGTTCCCGTCACGAACACTGCGGGCGACGCCAATGCGCTGGCTACGGCGATTGCACTGGCGACTCGCGAGAACGCGCACTTGGCCGTGCTCGAAGTATTCGATCTGCCGATGCCGGTCGCCAGTCCATGGGGATTGATGCCCGACGTGGGCATGAGCGACATCTACCCCACCTTGCGGACCAAGGCGGAGAGCGATGCCGCCATATGGCGCGAGCGGTTGGCCAGGGAGACCGTTTCGTCCGAGGTTCGCGTCACAGAGTCGCTCTTTGTCGACCCCCCAAGAATGGCAGCCCTGCATGCGCGTTACAGCGACATGGTCGTGATGACGGCGGCGGGGAGCAACGCAAACGACTGGCCGGTCATCCAGGGTTTCTTTGCGGCGCTGCTGCTGGAGTCCGGGCGCCCGGTACTTGTGGTGCCGCCGCGTTTCACATCGCAACGCCCGGCGAAGCACGCCGTTGTCGCATGGCAGCCGACCAGGGAGGCCACCCGTGCCTTGCATGACGCGATGCCACTGCTGCAGAGGGCGGAATCGGTCGATGTGCTGGAAGTGGGTCCGGAGGCCGGCGAAAAGGGCGACGGCCCACAACCGGGAGCCGACATCGCCACGCACCTCGCTCGCCATGGCCTGAAGGTGCGTGTTGTAGTAACGGAACGATCAGGCGGATCCGTGTCGATGGCGCTGATGAAACACGTAGAGCAGTCCGGCGCGGAGCTGTTGGTTGCCGGTGGCTACGGCCACTCGAGACTCCGCGAGTGGGTGCTGGGCGGCGTGACACGCGAGTTGTTGGAGTTCACGGCAGTGCCGGTCCTGTTCTCCCACTAGATCGCCGATGGGGAAGGACGCCAGCTGGAGGCCGCACACCACACCACGAACGAAGCCATGGAGCGGGGTCGACCCGACGTGCCTTCAAAGATCCAGTTCGTGAATGACCTGGCAGGCATCGTCGGGATCCGTGCGGGTGCGGAAGCCCAGATACTTCGCCAGGTTTTTCATCTTCAGGTTCTCCGCCAGGTCGATGGAAGTCATCCTGCGGATACCGTTGGCGCGCGCCACTTCGATGAGGTGCTTCATCAACAGCGTTCCCAGGCCCTTCTGTTGCCATTCATCGCTGACCGTCACTGCGCATTCGCAGTTGAGGCCGTCCCGATCGGTGCTGTAGCGGCTCACGCCGACAATCTTTTCATGCGCGCCTTCGGGGATGACGGCAACGAAGGCGACCCCGTGCACGTAGTCGATGTCGGTGAGTTGCTCGATCAGACGTTCGCTGGGATGGCGCACCTGCCCGAGAAAACGGAACCGTCTGGCGTCTGACGACAATTGCTCGATGAACTCCCGCTCGGCCGACTTGTCCTGCTTGTTGATCGGACGGATCACCACGTGGCTCTGGTCACGCAACGTTTCCGACCAGCGCGGGGAGCCGGGACCGGGCGAAGGTTCGGGGAGGATCAAGGGCGTA
>DATJBR010000067.1:0-4704 GCA_035515255.1 Lysobacter sp.
CCAAGCCGCGAACCCGCGCCATGGGCGACACCGGCCAGGCGTTGACCGGACAGCGTCGGGATGGCCAACAGTTTCCGGTCGAGATCGCCCTGAGCCCGATCCAGAACGATGACGGCGAGTATTACCTCGCCTCCATCCGCGACATCTCCGAGAGCCAACGGGCGCGCCAGGCGCTGGTACGGGCCCGCTACGACACGCTGGTCGCCCGCATCGGCCAGCTCGCGCTGGAAGCCCCAGACGACAGGAGCGTGATCGAGTTGGTGCCGGTGCTGCTCTCCGAAGCATTGGGGGTGGATACGGTGGCCATCGCGTTCATACGCCCCGACCGTGAAGGGGTTGAGATCCGTGCATCGGCGGGGCTGGAAGAGAACGGGCCGGAAGAAAACGGACTGGATGAAAACTGGATGGAGGCGGCACCGGCCTTGAGCCCGTCGAACGCGCCGTTCTGGCAAGCATTGGCGAGCGGCGGGCCGCGGGTCCTGGATGACGTTGCCGCCTTGCCCGGAGAGTCCCTCCCGATCCGCGTGCCCGATGGGGTCCGCAGCGGCGCGGTGATTCCGCTGCTGGACCGCGACCGGCCGATGGGCGCCCTGATCGCCCTGTCGTGCGAACCGCATCGCTTCGACCACGATGCATTGCACTTGCTGCAGTCGGTGGCGAACCTGATCGCAGCGTTGGTGCAGCGTCGGCGGACGGAAGAGCAGCTTGCGCATTCGCAGCGGCTGGATGCGATCGGCCAGCTTACCGGCGGCATCGCCCATGACTTCAACAATCTGCTGACGATCATGTCCGGCAGCCTGCAACTGCTCGAGGATGAATACCCGCAACGGCCTGAAACGACGGAACTGATCGCCAGCGCCCAGCGCTCGGTGGCGCATGGCGCCGAACTCACCGCCAAGCTGCTCACCTTCGCCCGCCGCCAGCGCCTCAATCCCTGTGCGATCGATGCACCACGTCTGTTGCGCGACCTCGAACTGATGCTGGGGCGCACCTTGGGCGAATCGATCCGCATCGAACTGGCATGCGATGAGAATGTCCCTTGCGCCTATGCCGATGCAATGCTGCTGGACACGGCCCTGGTGAATCTGGCGCTGAATGCACGCGACGCGATGCCCCGTGGCGGCGAGGTCACGCTGGCGGCGAGCGAACGCTGGATCTCCGCACAGGAGACCCGTCCCGAATTGGCCACCGGCCATTACGTGGTGTTTTCGGTCAGCGACACCGGGCTCGGCATGGGCGCGGAAACGCTGGTGCATGCGGTCGAACCGTTCTACACGACCAAGGAGACCGGTCGCGGCAGCGGCCTCGGCTTGAGCATGGTCTACGGATTCGTCCGGCAAAGTGGCGGCTACCTGCACATCGACAGCCAGTTGGGTTACGGCACCCGGGTCGAGCTCTACCTGCCCGTCGCCGAGGCCGCCGCCCCGGCCCGCACCGCTGTGGCCTTGCCGGTCAGTCCGGGCGATGGCGAGACGGTGCTCGTGGTGGAGGACGAACCGGCGGTGCGCCATGTGGCCGTGGCGTTCCTGCACTCGCTGGGCTATCGGGTCCATGCCTTCGGCAGCGCCCAAGAGGCACTCCAGCATCTGGATCTCGACGAAGCGATCGCGCTGCTGTTCAGTGACGTCATGCTGGGCAATGGGATGGACGGCAAGGAACTGGCGCGGGCTGCGCGCAGGCTGCGGCCCGGTTTGGCAGTGCTGCTGACCTCGGGCTACGACGACCCGCTGGGCGCCGGTGAAGGCAGCGACCACGAGCGGTTCGCATTGTTGCGCAAGCCATACCGGCGCGAACAACTGGCCGCTGCAGTCCGACGCAGCCTGGTCCATTCCAACGGCAACGACTGACCACGCCGACTCGCGCCGACTAATGCAACGAACGCGTGACCCCCAGCATCGCGCGCAGACCGATGGGATCCTCGATACGGATCTGGCGACGCTCCACCCCGATCAAGCCCAGCGCTTGCAGGCGCGACAGTGCCCGGGTCACCGTCTCCAGCTGCAGCGCCAGGAAATTGCCAAGGTCGGCGCGGGTCATGCGCAACATCAGGCAGCGGGCGCTGAAACCCTGGGCTTCGAACCGCGTGGCGAGGTCGAGCAGGAACGTGATCACCCGCTGTTCGGCTGACAGCGTGCCGACGGCCAGCATCCAGCCCCAGTCGCGGCGGATCTCGCTGGCCAGCACCGCGGTCAGCTGTTGCTGGAACTCCGGAAGGCTGTCGCGCAAATGCGCCACCGGCAATTCCCACACCTCGCCGACATCCAGCGAGATCGCGTTGCAGGTGTAGCGCGGCGTGCCCAGTGCGTCCATGCCCAGCAGGTCGCCACGCAGGCGGAAGCCGGTGACCTTCTCGCGACCGTCCGGGCTGTTGACGCAGGTCTTGAAGCAGCCGGCGTGGATGAGGAAAAGCGATTGCCGGCGTTCCCCGGCGCGAAACAGACACTGTTTCGCCCGCACGCGGCGGCGTTGCAGCGGCAGACCCGCCACCAGGGTGGCGATCCCCGGCGCAGGCAATCCCAGCAGCGCCGGCGCGGGGTCTTCGCAGTCGCCCAACGGGAAGAGCTCGGCAACGGACACTTGCGACTGCAGCATGGCGGCGGCTCCGGTCGATGGAATGGCTCAGGTCTGCATATTGACTACGCCACTGCCCACGACGATGCGCGGCGTGTAACCGTGTGTAACAACATGTAACGGCGCACCTTTCGTTGACGCTGGTCAAAGGCCGCGCCGCGTCGCGGTGGATAGTGGTGTCGTCGAACCGGGTCGCTTGAGCGAGGTCGCCACGTGGTACCCACTACACGCTTCACTGATCCCGCTGCCGTTGACGCCTGGGACCGCTGGTTCCGTTGGCGCAACAGTGACGGCCTGCGCGACCGCACCATCGATGCCACGTGGTGGCGGGTGGCGGACACCCTCGCCGCGGTGGAGGGGACGCAAGCCCGGACGTGGGCACATCGCTATGTGGACGCGTTCAGTCGCTGGCAGCTGCTTCCCGACGAACGCCTGCTCCGCATGGCCGGCACCGATACCGGTCTGCGCCCCTTCGATTCACCGGGTGCTGCGCTGAACGTGGCTGCGTTCGTAGTCGCCCCGCTGACGCGGCAGGCACGCTTCGACGGTGTCCGTTTTGCCGGTGTCGCCGCGTTGGCCGTGCGCCTGCTCGACGATGCATTGGTGACGATGCACGGTGCACGGCCCGCCCTCACCGACCTGCGCATCGGCCTGATAGGTATGGCCGATGCGCTGCACCTGCTTGGAATGACCTATGACGAAACCGGTGCGGCTGAGCAGTCCCGCGACGTGGGCAAGGTACTCGCCACTGGTACCCTTCAAGGCTCCGTCGAGCTGGCGAATGAGCGTGGTCCCATCAATGACAACCCCCGGCATCGGGTCGTGCTCTGGCGCGATCGCGGCATCCCGGAGGCGTTGATTGAAGATGCACTGTGCCGGGGCATCCGCCACAGCCGGCTCACCGCGATCGCGCTGCAACCCCATCTCGCATTGCTGAGCAACAATGCCAGCGACGCGCTGGATCCGGCACCACCGCGCCGCCCTCATGGCCATGGCGAGGCTTCAAACGCCTCGTACGCAGCGTCGGCAGTCGGCGCCGAAGCCATGCTGACCGCGCAGTTGGCCATACGAGCCGCAATCCAGCCATGGATCGATGCTCCCATCGACTACCCGTTGGGAATGGGTGGCGAACCGGACCCGCAGACGATCGCATCCTACACTCGGCTGGCCGGCGCCTGATGGCCTGTGCGTGCCCACGTTCCGTTGTACCTGCGCCGGCCATGAATCCAATCGAGGACCGATGACGATGAACGCGACGCCCGCGAAGCCCTCCGGCAAGTTCAGGCTGCAGTTCCTCGGTGCCAACGCCACCGTGACCGGCTCCCGTTACCTGGTCGAGGCCGGCGACAAACGCATCCTCGTCGATTGCGGGCTGTTCCAGGGCTACAAGGCCCTGCGTCTGAGGAACTGGGCGCCCTTTCCCGTCGACCCCGCCTCGATCGACGCAGTGGTGCTCACGCATGCCCACCTCGACCACAGCGGTTACCTGCCACGGTTGGTCCGCTCGGGCTTCACTGGGCGTGTGTGGTGCACGCACGCGACACGCAGCCTGTGCGGCATCCTGCTGCCCGATTCCGGTCGGTTGCTCGAGGAAGAAGCCAGCTACGTCGACCGCAAGGGCACATCCAAGCATCACCCGGCAGAACCGCTCTACAGCGAACTCGACGCCCAACACAGCTTGCGACTGCTGCAGGGCGTGAGGTTCAAGCACGTATTCGAACCCGTGCCCGGCGTCCAGGCGACCTTGCGCATGCAGGGCCACATCCTCGGCGCGGCGGCAGTGACGCTGGAATACCAGGGGATCCGTATCACCTTCAGCGGCGACCTTGGACGACCACACGATCCGGTGATGCTGGCGCCTGTCGCGCCGGCCGAGTCAGACTGGATCGTCACCGAATCCACCTACGGCGACCGTACCCATCCCACGGGTGCGCTGGCGCAGGAACTGCGCGAGGTGCTGCGGCGGGTGGCGGCCCGCGGTGGCGTCGTTGTCATTCCGGCATTTGCGGTGGGACGCGCCCAACTGCTGCTGCATCTCATCGCGCAGTTGCAATCGGCCGGCAAGGTGCCGGTCGTGCCGGTATTCCTGAACAGCCCGATGGCGACCGACGTCACCGCGCTGTATCGACAATA
>DATJBR010000068.1:0-16467 GCA_035515255.1 Lysobacter sp.
GTGCTGCTCGCGCAGGACCAGCTCGGTCGGCACGCGGCCCACGTCGACGTCCAGCTTGATCGTGGTCAGCGTGCGGTTCAGCGGCAGCCGGTCCAGCACGGCGCGCAGGTTCTCGCCGATCTTGCCCTTGATGTTGTCGGCGTTGGCAATCACGCCGTCGAGGGTGTCGTACTCGGCCAGCCACTTGGCCGCGGTCTTCGGGCCGCACTTGTCGACACCGGGGATGTTGTCGACCTTGTCACCCATCAGCGCGAGGTAATCGATGATCTGGTCGGCGCGCACGCCGAACTTGTCGACCACGCCGGCATCGTCGTCCAGCCGGCTGCCGCTCATGGTGTTGACCAGCGCGATGCCTGCACGCGGCATGCCGTCGGCGTCGCCGGGCGCGCGCACCAGCTGGGCGAAATCCTTGTCGCTGGTGGAGATGGTGACGTCGATGCCGGCATCGGCGGCCTGCACCGCCAGCGTGCCGATCACGTCGTCGGCCTCGACCCCGTCGATGCGGATGATGTCGATGCCCAGCGCATGCACGATGTCGCACATCGGCTGCACCTGCGAGCGCAGGTCGTCGGGCATCGGCGGCCGGTGCGCCTTGTATTGCCCGTCGAGGTCGTCGCGGAAGGTCTTGCCGGGCGCATCGACCACGAAGGCGATGTAGTCGGGCTTCTCCTTCAGCGTCGCGCGCAGCATGTTGACCACCCCGAACAGCGCGCCGGTCGGCTCGCCGTCGGCGTTGGTGAGCGGCGGCAGCGCATGGAAGGCGCGGTAGAGGTAGCTGGAACCATCGATCAGGACGAGTCGTTTCATGCCGTGATTCTACGTGGCTGCTCTACCTGGCTGCTTTACTTGGCTGCCTCCCCGGTCATGTCGTCGGGCCGTTCGTCCGGCAAGCGCCCTATCCGGCCACCGTCGGGCGGCGTACAGCTCCGACCGGTACGCGCGCTATCCTGAGCCGTGCCGCGGCCTGCGGCGCATTCCCCCGACACCCGCCCGAACGGAGAGCCGTCATGCGTATCGTCCCGACCCTGTTGCCGCTTGCGCTTTCCCTCGGCCTGGCCGCCTGCGCGAGCACCGGTGGCCAGCCCGACCCCAACGACCCGACCGCGAACCTGCGCAACGCCGAAGTCATCCAGCATCTGCAGGACAACGGCGACGTGATCGAGGAATACCGCGTCGCCGGCCAGCTCAGGGTGGTCAAGGTCACGCCGGCGCGCGGCCCGGTCTACTACCTGATGGACCAGAACGGCGACGGCTTCCCCGATGAAAGCTCGCAGGACGCCAAGGTGTACTGGAAGCTGTTCGACTGGAACTGAGTCCCGCCATGCCCATCATCCGCACCGTCACCCGGCCCGATGAGCTGCGTGCCGCCTGGCCGGTCGTGGCGCAATTGCGGCCGGAGTTCGACGAGGAACGCTTCGTCGCCCAGATGCTGCGCCAGATCGACACCGACGACTGCCGCGCCACCGTCCTCTACGACGCGGACGGCGTCCCGCGGGCGTTCGCCTGCTGGCGGGTCATGGAAATGCTCGCCGTCGGCCGGCACGTGTATGTCGACGACCTGATCACCGACGCCGCTTCGCGCAGTCGCGGCTACGGCAAGGCGATGCTGGACTGGCTGAAGGCCGAGGCACGGCGATTGGGATGCGTGCGGCTGCAACTGGATTCGGGAACGCAACGGCAGGATGCACACGCGTTCTACCTGCGCGAACGGTTGCGGATCGAGGCATTGCACTTTGGAATGGAGCTGAACCCATGAGCACCATGGCAGACCGCATCCACGCCGCCCTCCAGGCGCTTTCGCCCACGCATCTGGAAGTGCTGGACGAAAGCCACATGCACAGCCGCGGATTGGAAACGCACTACAAGGCGGTCGTGGTCAGCGAGGCCTTTGCCGGCAAGACCGGCGTGCGCCGGCACCAGGCCGTGTATGCCGCCGTCGGCGGACTGATGGACGAGATCCACGCGCTGGCATTGCATACCTGCACACCCGAAGAGTGGGCCGCGCAGGGCGATGTGCCGGACTCGCCGCGGTGCCTGGGTGGGAGCCGGCACGACACCTGACATCACCGCAGACATGAACGCCCCCATGACCCTCGCTGCCCTCGCTGCCCTCGCCGCCGTGGCCGGCTGGCTGGCTCTTGGCGTTGGCCTGATCCTGCTCGGAAGGGCCGATCCGGCCCGGGGCAGGCCGCTGTACCTGCTGCCTTTCCTGTGGCTGGCGTGGATCGTCGGCGCAGCAGGAACCGGCACCCTCCTGATCGCTCCGCAACTGGAGCGGGATACGCCACAGGAAACCGGCATCACCTCGCCAGCCACACCGCAGACAACCGTGGATGAGGCGCAGACCGGCTTCGTCATCTCGCTGGCCTGCGGCATGCCTCCTCCAGACGAGGATTCCGAGCTGGCCCGGCTGTTCGACTACGCCGAGGACCACGAGGGCGAGCTGGTCGATGTCGACATCAGCTTCCAACCCGGCGATTGCGGCTGCGGAACCGACGAGGTGGACTCCCGGCTGGTGAGCCGGAAGTGCCACACCAACCCCGACTGGTGGCTCGCGGAAAAAACCGCGTCCTACCACTGCGTCGAAGCACTGGGCCTGGCGGGACACTCCGCCGGCAGCGGCTCGATCTGCTTCCCGCCGCACGACCTGCTGCCGCTCAAACCGGGCTACGCGCGGGAGCAGACCGCGATCCTCGAACGGATCCGCGGGCCACTGCTGATCAACTGGGAATGGAGCCTGGGCGCACCGCACCTGCAGTTGCTGATCCCGGAGTAGAGGGCACGGGCCCGGCGCCGCTCATCCCGCGCGACGGAACGTCAGGTTGATCCGCTGCGCTCCCATCACCGGGTGACGGCCCGGCTTCACCGGCAGCACGCCGTGGAATCGCAGCCGGTCCACGCCGCCCCAGACCGCGACATCGCCATGCGCCAACGGCACGTGCACCGCCTTGTCGCTGCGAGCGTGGCCGCCGAACAGGAACACCGCCGGCAGGCCCAATGACACCGAGACGATCGGCGCGACGAAATCGCGCTCATCGCGATCCTGATGCAACGTCAGGCGAGTGCCGGGCACATACCGGTTGATCAGACAGGAATCGGGCGCGAACGCATCGAAACCGGCCGCTGCGGCAGCGTCCCGGGCCAGACCGGCGAATGCCGGCGGCATGGCCGGCCAGTCGTTGCCGCTGACGGGATCGCGCGCCGCATAGCGATAACCGCGACGGTCGCTGACCCAGCCCAGCGCACCGCAACTGGTGGTCGCGACCGACATGGCAAGGCCGCCCGGCGTGGTCATGTGACGCAGCGGCGCGGCGCGGAGGATCGCGTCGAGCGCCGGCAGCAGGTCGCCCATCCACGGCAGAGCGAAGCCGTGCAGCAGCCACGCCTGCTCACCCATCGACAGGCGGGTGCCGGTCTGCAACTCGGTGAAGAGGTCGGTGGTCATGGCACGCAAAAATTACAACGGTGGACGCCAGTGTGCGTCACCGCCGGCCACACGGGCACGCCTCGTGCAGCACGTTGCCGCTGATGATCGCGACCGGCCTGGGCGTGGAACCGGTACCACTGCGACTGGCGTGGCCATCGGGGACTGCGCGATGTCGGTATCCAGCCGGTTGACCGGGCGGCCATCGATTTCGGCCTCCCGCTCCTGACCGGCCAAGGCCGGCGAGCAGGCCTGCCCGGGTTTCGCATCCGGTTAACCCGCGCGTCGGATAGTCAAAACTCCCGTCCGGAGAATCCCGTGCCCTACGACCGCATCAGCGAACTGCCCGACTCCGTGCGCGACCACCTGCCCAGGCATGCGCAGGAGATCTACAAGGAGGCGTTCAACAACGCCTGGCACGAGTACAAGGATCCCGCCGACCGCCGCGGCGACGCTTCGCGCGAGGAAACCGCGCACAAGGTGGCGTGGTCGGCCGTCAAACAGAAATATCGCAAGGGCGACGATGACAAGTGGCATCCGAAGTAGCTGCGGAAGACTGACTCCAATGCGCTGACCGGATCGTCCCGCGGTGCCTTGGCCTGCTAGCATCGCCAGGCGCGGGCCGGGGAGGGCCGCGCCACCAACATCATCAGAAGGGGCGACGCAATGGATTGGTATCTGAAGGTTCTGAAGAACTACGTGGGCTTCGAGGGGCGGGCACGCAGGAAGGAATACTGGATGTATTCCCTGATCAACTTGCTGGTCTATATCGCCTTGGCGATTGTCGAAGCCATGACAGGAATGGTGGGCGATTCGGGGATGGGCATGCTGACCCTGCTCTATTCCCTGGCGGTGCTGATCCCGGGTCTGGCTGTGAGCTTCCGGCGCCTCCACGACATCGACAAGAGTGCATGGTGGCTGCTGATCGCCTTGGTGCCGCTGATTGGCGTGATCGTGCTGCTGGTGTTCGCCTGCATGGAAGGCACCCGCGGCGACAACCGCTTTGGTCCCGACCCGAAGGCGGATGAGGGCGGCGTGCCGGCGACGGCGTAAGACTGTCCCGATGACACAAGAACGGCACCTCCGGGTGCCGTTCTTGTTGGTGCCGTTGTAACAATGCTCCCCGTTGCAGCCGTTATGGATGTGCTGCCGACCCGATGGCATTACCGTCGTCTCGCGAGCTCGTTCGGCCGTCCGACCGGACTCCGCCGGGCGCAGGAACGACGCAAGTCGCCCACCTGCGAATGTTGGATGTGATGGCCAGGTCGCGGCTCACGTCGCTCCTGGCAAAGGCGGCGTTGCCTACGCCGGCTCCAGATTCGCGTACGCCAGCACCAGCCACTTGCTGCCGACCTCGTCGAAGTTGACCTGCACGCGGGCGTGGGCGCCGCCGCCTTCGAAGTCGGTGACCACGCCGGTGCCGAACTTGGCATGGCGCACGTTCGCACCCAACGGCAGCGCGGGCGTTTCCACCGCGGCGTGGCCATAGTCCCGGCGCGGTGCGCTGTTGAACATCGGTCGCGAGACCTGCAGCTTCGGACGCACCTCGTGCAGCAGCGCCGGCGGGATCTCGCGCAGGAAGCGCGACGGGATCCCGTACATCTCCTGGCCGTGGATGCGGCGCGCCTCGGCGTAGCTCAGCACCAGCTTCTCGCGGGCGCGGGTGATGCCGACGTACGCGAGCCGGCGCTCCTCTTCCAGCCGCCCGGCTTCCTCGACCGACCGGTTGTTCGGGAACAGGCCCTCTTCCAACCCGGCCAGGAACACCAGCGGGAACTCCAGCCCCTTCGCGCTGTGCAGGGTCATCAACTGCACGCCCTCCTCGCCGGCCTGGGCCTGGCCTTCACCGGCCTCCAGCGAGGCGTAGCTGAGGAACGCGACCAGTTCCGGCATCGCCGCCGCGTCGTCCTCGTCGCTGCGGATGAAGCGCGCGGCGACCGAGACCAGCTCGTCGAGGTTGTCGGTGCGCGAATCCAGCTGACCCTTCGACTCGCGCGCGTAGTGCTCGCGCAGGCCGGAGCGTTCGAGCACGTGGTCGATCTTCTCCTGCAACGGCATCTCGGCGACATCGGCGTCCAGGCCGTCGATCAACGCGATGAAGCCGGCCAGCGCGTTGCGCGCCCGCGCGGCCAGCAGGGTCTCGGTGGTCAGCCAGCGCGCGGCGACCCACAGCGGCGCACCGTCGGCCCGTGCCCGGCGACGTACTTCATCCAGCGTGCGCTCGCCGATGCCGCGCGTGGGCGTGTTGACCGCGCGCTCGAACGCCGCATCGTCGTTGCGGTTGGCGACCAGCCGCAGGTACGCGAGCGTGTCCTTGATCTCGGCACGCTCAAAGAAGCGCTGACCGCCGTAGACGCGGTATGGCACCTGCTCGCCGAGCAGGGTTTCCTCGAATGCCCGCGACTGCGCGTTGCTGCGGTACAGGATCGCGACATCGCCGTGGCTGCCGCCGTCGCGCACCCACTGGCGCAGCCGTTCGACCACGAAGCGCGCCTCGTCGATCTCGTTGTAGGCCTGGTACAGGTCGATCGGCTCGCCGCTGCCGCTGTCGGTCCACAGCTGCTTGCCGAGGCGGTCCGGGTTGTGCGCGATGACCGCATTGGCGGCGTCCAGGATGTTCGCGCTGGAACGGTAGTTCTGCTCCAGCCGGATCGTCTGCGCGCCCTCGCCGCCCGCGTCGAAGTCCTTGAGGAACTTCTGCATGTTCTCGACCTTCGCGCCGCGCCAGCCGTAGATCGACTGGTCGTCGTCACCGACCGCGAACACCTTGCCGCTGTCGCCGGCCAGCAGGCGGATGAAGCCGTACTGGATCGCGTTGGTGTCCTGGAACTCGTCGACCAGGATCTCGCGGAAACGGTGGCGGTAATGCGCCAGCAACGCCGGGTTGTCGCGCAGCAACTCGTGCGCACGCAGCAACAGCTCGGCGAAATCGACCAGCCCGGCGCGCTCGCAACGCTCCTGGTACGCCTCGTAGCAACGTCGCATGACGTCGGTCCACTGGTCATTGGGATCGGACTGCAGGTGCTGCGGCCGCCGGCCCTCGTCCTTCTGTGCGTTGATCCACCACGCGATCTGGCGCGGCGGGAACCGCGTGTCGTCCAACTCCAGCCCCTGCACCACGCGCTTGACCAGCCGCAACTGGTCGTCGGAATCGAGCACCTGGAACGCTTCCGGCAGCTTCGCCTCCTGCCAGTGCAGCCGCAGCAGCCGATGGGCGAGACCATGGAACGTGCCGATCCACATCCCGCGTGCGCCGTTGCGCAACTGCGCATCGACCCGGTGGCGCATCTCGGCCGCCGCCTTGTTGGTGAAGGTCACCGCCAGAATGCCGTGGGTCGGCACCCCGAACACCTCGTTGAGCCAGGCAATGCGGTGGGTCAGTACGCGGGTCTTGCCGGAGCCGGCACCGGCCAATACCAGGTAGTGACCGGGCGGCGCGCTGACAGCCTCGCGCTGCGCCGGGTTGAGCGCGTCAAGCAGGTGGGAGACATCCATCGGGGCATTCTACCGGGCACCGCGCCGGTTGCCGGGAACCGGCGGGGCGGGCACACCTCTGCCCCTCGTTGCCGTAACGTCGACGCCGTTCGCACCGGTGCCGGCCGCATGGGAGCATCGGATTCCACCGCTCATCCCAATCAGCCCACCGATCGAACGCCCGCTGAATCGCACACCCCTCTTGCGAAGGAAATGCCATGTGTCATCCCATTCGAACCGGCATCGTCGTGCTGGCGCTCGCGACTACCCTCTCCGGCCCTGCCAACGCGGCCGGCACCGTCGTTCCGTTCACGCTCAACGAGCACCACAACATCGTGGTCCAGGCCACGCTGAATGGCACCGACGCCCTCACGCTGATGCTTCACACCGCGAGCTCCGACATCACCCTGACCGAAGCCGCGGTCGCCGCCTCGTCCGGCCTTGCCTTCCCGGACGCACATTCCGTCAAGAGTTGGGGCGGCGAATCCGATTCCCGGGTGAGCTTGGGCAACCACCTCACGATCGGATCGCTGAGCCGTGACGACATCACCCTCTGGGAAAACAAGGACTCCGGCGCCGGCACCGACGGCAAGTTCGGACTGGACTTCTTTCAGAGCCGGATGATCGAAGTCGACCACGACCACAACCTCCTCCTCACCCATGAAAACCTGCCCGCAAAGGCGGCGCAGTGGCACCGGCTCGACATGGACACATCGGATCGCGACCACCTGTTTGTCGAGGCCGAGCTGGTCATCGCGGGACAGCGATACAAACACCGGTTTCTGGTCCATTCGGGCTATGCCGGCGGACTGCTGCTGGACGACGAGTTTTCCTCCCTGACGGGGCTGAAGGAAAAGATCACGGTGACGGAAACCGGCCGCCTGAAAGACTCGTTCGGGAACACGCTGGAGGTGCACAAGGGCAGCCTGCCCATGTTGGTTCTGGGCACCACATCGCTGCAGGACGTGCCGGTCGGATTCTTCACCGGCGCGGTCGGGACACAGAAAACCAGCGTCATCGGCACCGACGTGCTGAAACACTTCAACCTGATTTTCAACCTGCGCGCGCGGGTCCTGCACCTCAGCCACCGTCCGGATGACGCGTAAGCCGGCCACGCAATGAGCGGAACCCTCAGGACATTGGCAGCAGGCGCAATCCTGACCGCCCTGATCTATGCAGCCCTGTGCGCGGTGCTGTACCTGTCCCAGCGCTCCTTCATCTACCTCCCCACCAACCGCAGCGTCGATACGGCCACGATCACTCTGGACCGGGACGATGCGCGGCTTCTGGTATCCACCAACGACGTAACCAGCAAACGGGCGGCGCTGTATTTCGGCGGCAATGCGGAAGACGTGTCGCAGGCGATCGGACTGTTGCGCCTGGCGTTTCCGGATACCGCCGTCTACGCGATGCATTACCGCGGCTATGGCGGAAGCACCGGAACGCCGTCGGAGCGCGCGCTGGTCGCCGATGCGTTGGCCCTGTTCGACGAGGTGGCCAGGCGGCATCCCGATGTTTCCATCGTCGGCCGCAGCCTGGGCAGTGGAATCGCAGTCCAGGTTGCCGCGTCTAAACCCGTTGACCGGCTGGTGCTGGTCACCCCTTACAACAGCCTGCTGGAGTTGGCGGCCGAGCGCTTCAGCCTGTTTCCAACGCGACTCCTGCTGCAGGACAAATACGAGTCCTGGCGGTATGTCGGCCGACTGCAGATTCCCACCACCATCGTCATTGCCGGCCATGACCGGATCATCCCCAACGAGAACTCCCGGCGGCTGGCCGATGCATTTCCGCCGGGGGTGGTGAAACTGGTCCACATTGCCGACGCGGACCACAACAACCTGTCGGATTTTCCGCAGTACGTTGCGGCACTCGCCGGTGATGACGAACCCGGGAGCAATCGGTAGATATCAGGTCATGGGCGATTGCATTGATCCCGAAGGTGTGTGGGGTTCGGGGTGGCGCAATGCGCTTTCGCTTGTGGCGCCCTATGTCCGCGGGCCCGGAACGTAGGGTGTATCAGCCGAAGGCGAATACACCACCGCCATCGCGGATGAACACCCCCACCGGCTCAGCGCAGCAACAACACCGCGATCGGGCAGCCGCGCACGACCTGGGTGGTGGTGCTGCCGACGATGAGGTTGCGGATGCGGGAGTGGCCGTAGGCACCCATCACCAGCAGGTCGATGGAGCGCGCGGCGACCTGTTCGGCAATCACGCTCTCCGGCGCGCCGGGCACGGCATGCATCCCGGGTGAGAAGCCGGCGGCCTGCAGTTGCGCCTGCGCCCACTGCATCGGTTCGGCCTGCGTCTCGGCGGCGTCGCCGACTGTCAGCACGTCACACGGCAAACCACGCAGCAGGGGACTGGCGGACACCAGCTCGACGCAACGGCGGGTGGTGGCGCTGCCGTCGAACGCGATCATGAATCGCTGGATCGGCCGCCAGGCGCGCGGGGCCACCAGGACCGGGCGACTCACGGCGCGGATGACGCGCTCCACCTGGCTGCCAAGGTGGCCACGGGCGAAATCAGCGTTCTCGCCGCGCTTGCCCAGCACGAACAACCGGACCTCGTCCTCCCGCTCAAGCAGAGTGTCCGCCAGCGGGCCATGGCGTTGGCGGACGGTCGCCGCGACGCCGTGTGCTTCGGCGATCCCGCGTGCCTGCTCCAGCATGAGCCGCGCGCGCTGCTGGGCGAGTTTGCCGCGCTGCTCGTCCAGCAGCGTCATCTCTTCCAGCAGGCCTTCCTGGGTGCCCAGATACAGGTTGCCGGTGAGGTCGATGGTGACCGGTGCGGCCTCCCGGTCGATCGCGTGCATCAATTCCAGCGGTGCCCCGAGCCGGGACGCGGCCCAGCCAGCGTGCGCGGCGACGCTGGCGGCATAACCGGATACGTCGATCGCGGCGAGCACGCGGCGTTCGGCAAACGTGGGGGCCTGGCTCATCACGGCGCTCTCCTCAGTGGCCACCCATCAGTCGTTCGGCACCGGGCTTGTCGTGCACGCCCAGCCGGTCGACCAGGGTGGCGCTGGCCTGATCCAGACCGATGACCTCCACCGTAGTCCCCTCGCGGCGGAAACGCATCACCACCTTGTCCAGCGCGCCGACGGCGCTGAGGTCCCAGAAGCGCGCGTTGGAGACGTCGATGCTGACGCGCTGCAATACCTCACGGAAATCGAAGCCGGCGATGAAGGCGCTGGCCGAGGCGAAGAACACCTGGCCGGTCACGACGTAGCGGCGCGCGTCGCCATCGTCATTGACGACCGATGCCACGTGCAGCACGCGGCCGACCTTGCGGGCGAAGAACAGCGCCGACAGCAGCACGCCGGTCAGCACCCCGCGCGCCAGGTCGTGGGTGAACACCGTCACCACCACCGTGCCGAGCATCACGATGCTGGACGTGGTCGGGTAATGGCGCAGGTTCTTGATCGAAGACCAGCTGAAGGTGCCGATGGAGACCATGATCATCACCGCCACCAGCACCGCCATCGGGATCTGTTTCACCCACGGGCCGGCAAACACCACCATCACCAGCAGCACCGAACCGGCGACCAGCGTCGACAGGCGACCGCGGCCCCCGGATTTCACGTTGATCACCGACTGGCCGATCATCGCGCAGCCGGCCATGCCGCCGATGAATCCGGTGGCGACGTTGGCCACGCCCTGGCCCACGCATTCGCGGTTCTTGTCGCTGGGAGTGTCGGTCAGCTCGTCGACGATCTGTGCGGTCAGCAGCGACTCCAGCAGGCCGACGACCGCCAGGGTGGCGGAGACCGGCAGGATGATCCACAGCGTTTCCAGGCTGAGTGGCACGTCCGGCAGCAGGAAGATCGGCAGGCTGTCGGGCAGCTCGCCCATGTCACCGACGGTGCGGATGTCCAGCTTCAGCACGATCGCGACGACGGTCAGCACCACGATCGCGACCAGCGGCGACGGGATCGCGCGGGTCAGGTACGGGAACAGGTAGATGATCGCCAGCCCGGCGGCGGTCATCGCGTACACCGTCCACGGCACGCCGGTCAGCTCGGGCAACTGGGCCATGAAGATCAGGATCGCCAGCGCGTTGACGAAACCGGTGACGACCGATCGCGATACAAACCGCATCAGGCTGCCGAGCTTGAACGCACCGGCGACCATCTGCAGCACGCCGGTCAGCACGGTCGCGGCGAGCAGGTATTGCAGCCCGTGCTCCTTGACCAGGGTGACCATGACCAGCGCCATCGCCCCGGTGGCGGCGGAAATCATGCCCGGCCGGCCGCCGGTGAAGGCGATCACCACGGCGATGGAGAACGAGGCGTACAGGCCGACCTTGGGGTCGACGCCGGCGATGATCGAGAACGCGATCGCCTCGGGGATCAACGCCAGTGCGACGACCAGACCGGCGAGCACGTCGCCACGGATATTGCCGAACCACTCGCGGCGGAGAGGGGAAATGACGCTCAAGGGAATGATGTCAGGTCACGGGTTGGCGGCTTGCATCCGGTACTGCGCCGGCGGCGTCGCGCCCATCAGGTGCTGGACGAAGTAGTCCCAGCGCCGGCGGGTCATGTAGTTGCTGTCCGCACCGAAGCTGTGGCGCGCGTTGGGGAACATCAGCAGGTCGAAGTCCTCGTTCGCCTTGATCAGCGCATCCACCACCAGCAGCGTGTTCTGCGGCGGCACGTTGTCGTCCATCATTCCGTGCGCGAGCAGCAGCTTGCCCTGGAGGTTGGCGGCGCGGTTCTGGTTGGCCTGCGCGTCGTAGTTGCTGCTGCCGTCGGGGTTGGTGACCTCCAGCCCCTGCCATTTCTCGGCCCAGTCGTCCTCGTAGCTGCGGTTGTCATGGTTGCCGCTTTCGGAGATGCCGACCTTGTAGAACTCCGGGTAGGTCAGCATCGCATCCACGGTCGCATAGCCGCCGCCGGAATGGCCCCAGACGCCGACCCGGTCGAGGTCCATCCACGGGTGGCGCGCAGCCAGTTCGCGCAGACCGGCGACCTGGTCGGGCAGCGTGTTGTCGCCGATGTCGCCACCGAAGGCGTCGTGGAACGACTTGGAGCGCCACGGCGTGCCCGTGCCGTCGATGGCGACCACGATGAAACCCAGTTCCGCCAGCGCCTGGTGGTCGATGCGGGCGACGTTGAAGCTGCGGCCACGGACCGAGCCGGTCTGCGGGCCGGGATAGATGTAGTTCACCACCGGATACTTGCGCGCCTCGTCGAGATCCGTCGGGGTGAACATCAGCCCGTACAGGGTGGTCTTGCCGTCGCGGGCCTTCACCGTGATCGGGGTCGGCGGCACCCAGCCGGTCGCGCGCAGGCGGCTGTCGTCGGCGCGGGCGATCACCGCGATGTCGCCGCCATCGTCGCTGCGGCGCAGCACGGTCACCGGCGGCGTGGTCGGGGTCGAATACGCATCCACGAAGTACGCCCCGTCCGGCGACAGCGTGATGGTGTGATCGGCGTCCTCCGGGGTCAGCAGCTGCGGCGTGCCGCCGTCGAAACCGACCTTGTAGAAGTGCTGGTAATACGGGTCGCGGCCGGGCTCCATGCCGACGCCGCGGAACCAGATGGTGCGGCTGACGGGATCGACCTTGAGCACCTGGGTGACGTTGCCCTCGCCGGTGGTGATGGCGTGCTTGAGGTTGCCGGTGGCCAGGTCGTACAGATACAGGTCACCCCAGTTGGCGCGCTCGGAGAACCAGATGAACTCGTTGGCGTCCGGGTCGGTGCTGGGCAGGTAGTGCCAGTTGACCTTGCCGTTGCCGCTCTCGAAATAGGTCGGCGCGTGCTCGTGGTAGACCTCGCGCACGGCGCCGGTGGTGGCATCGGCCACGCGCAGCCAGGTGTCCTTGTGGTCGCGCGAGGTGGAGGCGAACGCGAGCGTGCGGCCGTCCGGCGCCCACTGCACATCCTCCCAGCCACCGTCGCAGCTGACGTCGTCGCACAGGGTCGAGCGGTGCTGATCGGGCGGCATCCGCAGGCGGGTCGTGGTCCTGGCTGCGACATCGATGATCACGCGCTCGATCAGGGTGACGTGCTCGTCGCCGGCGAACGGGTACTTCCAGCGCTCGACCTTCGGTGCGCCCACATTGGTGCCGACCAGCACCATCTCGCTGGTCTGGCGCTGGTCCTGCTGGAAGGTCGCGACCTTGGTCGAGTCCGGCGACCACACCAGGACCGCGCGATCGCTGTGGGTCCAGCCGGCGTTGTCGGTGGCGTAGCCGTAGTCGGTCACACCGTCGGTGGTCAGCCGGGTTTCGGCGCCGGAAGCGATGTCGCGCACCCACAGGTTCCAGTCACGGATGAAGGCAGCCAACTCGCCATCGGGCGACACGACGACCGGTTCGTTGCCCGATGCGTTGGCGTTGGCGGCAACGCAACCCGCCCTGGCCTGCAGGTCGCACAGGTACTGCTGCTTGTCGAAGGTGATCTGGAGACGGCCGTCCGCGGCGGGCTGGATACCGGTCACCGCCAGCTTGGTCGCGTCGAGCGTCTTGCCGGTGGCCTTGGCCAGCGCGGCCGCGAGCTGGACGCGGTCGAACATGTCGCTGATCGCGCCGGTGGCGGCCTCGACCCGGCGGAAGTGATTGCCGTCGGCGTCGTGGTCGCGAAACCAGAAATGGCCGTCGTCCTGCCACACCACCGTGTTGACCGCGTGGTCGAGCAGCGGCGTGGTGTTGTAGCCCATGAACGCTTCCGCGCGCGCATAGTCATCGACCGTCAGCACCCGGCCAGCGTCCTGCGCCGCGAGCGGCAGCGCTGACGTCGCCAGCAATCCGCCCACCAGTGCGCCACACAGACGCGCCTTGCCGTTCATCACACCCATGGTTCACCCCTGTTGTTCGGTTGCAGCCGGTCGACTGGAACGCGCCGCCGACGGTGGGCCGGGCGCGCGAGGGGTAGACCTTAAACCGGAACCGGGAGCGCCGCTTGGCGGGACGTGTGGACTCTGCGCGTTCGCGGCTGAAGCTCGCTCCCGGCTCAGGTCACCCGGTCCAGCATGCGGCGATGACCGATCAGGCGGGCCCAGCGGGTGCCCAGATCCGACCAGCAGACATAGGCGGCTTCACCGGCGAGTCGCAGCAGGGTGCGTGGGACGAGTTGCAGCCGCGGTTCGGCGGCGCACAGTTCGGCATCGAAACCCAGTTGCCGGGCGAACAGGGCGCAACGGGCCAAGTGGTAGCGACTGCTCAGCAGGGTGACCTGCAGGTGCGTCGGGCTGGACTCGTGCCGGCCTGTGGTCATTGCCACCGCAGGCGTCGACATCGCCGTCATTGCGACCTCTCCGGCGGATGACTTTCCGTCCAAGGCGAGCCGGCCAAGCAAATGGCGGGCGTTGCGGAGGTTCTGCATGGTGTCGCGCGAGTGGGCTTCCAGTTGCATTGGTACGTCGTCCGTCCAGCCGCGGGCAAGCAGGCCGTCACGGGCGAGTGCGGCCTCGGTCGGCTGACCGGGTGCGCCGCCGCCCAGCAGCACGACGCGGGACAAGGTGCGCTCGCGCCACAGGGACACGGCGCGATCCAGCCGCGCCTCGAAATCGCGGTCGATCCGGCCGGCCGGTGCGTGCTTGCCGAACAGCAGCACGCATTCGCTGCGCTCGGGCAGGCACGGTGCCTTGCGGGCGATGCGAAATACGTGGATGAAATAGCCGACGTAGACGAGTCCGGCGCTGAGCACGCACGCGGCAGCGGCAACGGCGAGCGAATGCCAGACGTCGCGGTCGACCAGCATGGTCAGCTTGTGGGCGGCGCGGGACGTGGTCGGGGTTGGCACAGTGGCAGGTAACGGCAACAGGATCGGGCAGTTTACGCAGCGCGGGGGATGGGTGCCGGCGGGGGTTGGTTCGGTGGCGTGAAAGCCATGAAGCCAAGGCGGAAAGCGTCGCAAACGGGTTGTCGGGCGCGCGCCTGCCGGGCATCCCGGACAGTCGCTCCACGATATTCGCTTGGTGTCCGGGACACCCGGCAGGCGCCTGGGGGTTTTGTGGTGGGTGGTGATGGGAGCAACAGCCACATCGAAAGCGGGGCTGAACGAATTGGATTTTTCTCGTCATTCCGTGCAGGTGGGAATCCAGGTGCAAAACGTCATAACGCCGCTAAGCACTTCGTCGTTCCCGCGCAGGCGGGAACCCATGGACGTTGAACCTGTATCGGAGTGCATAAGGTCTCTGAATCTTTTGATTCCGGCGCCCTATCAGGCACGGGCCAATAGCTCACAAGCGCACGATCTCACTCCATCCTCGCGGAAATGATGGGACTCAGATATTTCCCAATGACAAAACGCTACTGCCATCTGAACAACTGACGTCATTCCCGTGAATACGGCTCAATGACTTCCCGCCGGCGCGGAATGACGGACAAAGCTGAATTGTTCGAAACCTCCTTGAGCCGGGCGCGGGCAGGCCGCTGGCTATACTTTCGCGCTCCGCTTCCACTCCAATCTCTCCCTTGCAGGAACTTCGCGTGCCGCCAGCGTTCCCTCCGCCGCAATCCGTTTCCGCCATGCCACCGCTGGCGATCCGTACCTGGAGTGCGACCACCGCGCTCGGTCGTGGGGTGCAGGCGCAGCAGTCGGCGTTGCTGGCGCGTCGCAGCGGTTTGCGTCGCAACGACTTCGGTCCCGCCACCAGCGACGGAACGCCGCTGCCATGCTGGATCGGCCGGGTCGAGGGACTGGAAGACGCGCCGCTGCCCACCGCCTTCGCGCACTGGGAGTGCCGCAACAACCGGCTGGCATGGCTGGCCTTCCAGCAGGACGGCCTGCCGGAGGCGCTGGCCCGCGCGGTCGCTACGCACGGGGCCGAGCGGATCGCGCTGGTGCTGGGTACGTCGACGTCCAGCATCGGCGCCACCGAGGAGGCGTATGCCCGACTGGAGACGCAAGCCGACGGCACGCAGCAGTTCCCGGCCGGGCTGGACCGCCCGATCGTCCACACCGTGCATTCGCTGGGCGACTTCATGCAGCACGCGACCGGCCTGCGCGGGCCGTGCATCACCGTCGCCACCGCCTGCTCATCGAGTGCCAAGGTGTTCGCCCAGGCCGCGCGGCTGATCCAGGCCGGCGTGGTCGATGCGGCGCTGGTCGGCGGCGTGGACACCCTCTGCGGCAGCGTGCTGTTCGGCTTCAATTCGCTGCAACTGGTGTCGCCCGATCCGTGCCGGCCGTTCGATGCGAACCGAACCGGCTTGTCGCTGGGCGAGGCGGCGGGTTCGCCTTGCTGGAACGCGCGACTCCCGGCGAGACGGGCCTGCAACTGCGCGGCTATGGCGAATCCAGCGATGCCCACCACATGTCCTCGCCGCACCCGCAGGGACTGGGCGCGCAGTACGCGATGCGCGATGCACTGGGGCGCGCCGGGGTGACGGCCGCCGACATCGGCTACCTCAACCTGCACGGCACCGCGACGCCGGCCAACGACAGCATCGAGGCCGCCGCGGTGGCCGCGATGTTCCCCGACACCCTGCACGCCAGCTCGACCAAGGGCTGGACCGGCCACACCCTCGGCGCGGCCGGGATCGTGGAATCGGTGATCGCCCTGCTGGCGCTGCAGCACGGCACCCTGCCCGGCACCCTCAACAGCGACACGCCCGAC
>DATJBR010000069.1:0-3960 GCA_035515255.1 Lysobacter sp.
CGTCATCGGCTGCCACCCAGACCTCGCGCGCACCGGCCGCGAGCGCACGGCGGGCGACGTGCAGCACCATCGGTTCGCCGGCAATCAGCCGCAACGGCTTTCCCGGCAACCGGCTGGCGTCATGGCGCGCGGGGATCGCGACGACGAAGTCCGTGAAAACCTCCGCGGCAACGCCTGCGACAGCCGCGTTCATCGCATCAGGCCACATGTTTTTTCACCTGCGCCAGCTTGTCCAGCAACGACACCCAGAACGCTTCCGGCAGTTCGGCGCTGACCGGTACGCTGTAGAACGCATCGGTCGCGAATTCGGCGCACTTGACCGCGTCCTTCTCGGTCATCAGCACCGGCAACGGACTGCCGAATTCGAAATCCTCCGCGCGATAGCGGTGGTGATCGGCGAAGGCGTGTGGCACCACCGCGATGCCCAGCCCGCGCAGCATCGCGAAGAACCGTTCCGGATTGCCGATGCCGGCGACCGCATGCACGCGATGCCCGGCAAAGGTCGGCAATGCGCGAGGGCGACCTCCGCGCACCGGCACGGCGCGGTCGGCCACCAGTCGCATCGGCCATTCACCGAACCCGGTCTCGCTGCCATTGCTGTTGCCATTGCCGCCCGGCGCGTTGGCGATGTTGATGACCCGGAAGTCGCAATGAGTGCCGCGCTCCGGCCGCTCGCGCAGCGGGCCGGCGGGCAGCAGCAGGCCGTTGCCGTAGCGGCGGCGGCCATCGACGACCTCGATCTCGATATCGCGCCTGAGCCGGTAATGCTGCAGGCCGTCGTCGCACAACACGATGTCGCAACCGGCCTTGGCCAGCGCCCTGGCCGCAGCGGCCCGGTCGCGATCGGCCCGCAGCCTGACCCCGGTGCGACGCGCGATCAGCACCGGCTCGTCGCCGCCGATGGTGGGCTCGGTGGTCGCCTCGACCCAGACCGGGTTGGCCGCATCGGCGCGCCCGTAACCGCGACTGGCCACGCCCGGATTCCAGCCCTCGCGACGCAGGCGCTCGGCCAGCGCAATCGTCAGCGGGGTCTTGCCGGCGCCACCGGCGGTGATGTTGCCCACCACCACCACCGGGATGCCCGGGTGGCTGCGCCGCAACACGCCGACGCGGTACAGCCAGCGCCTGAGGCCGCTGACCGCGGCATACACCCCCGCCAGCGCGCGTGCGTACAGCGGCACCGGCGCATCGCCGTACCAGTACGGTGGCTGGTGCTCGCGACGGACACTGGGGCCGACGCTCATTGCGGCTCCCGGAACTGCATCCGGTGCAGATGCGCGTACAGGCCGTCGAGCGCCAGCAGTTCCAGATGGGTACCGCGCTCCACGATGCGGCCCTCGTCGAGCACCAGCACCTGGTCGGCGTGTTCGATCGTCGACAGGCGGTGGGCGATGACCAGCGTCGTGCGGTCGGGCATCAAGCGCTCCAGCGCGTCCTGCACCAGCCGCTCGGATTCGGTATCCAGCGCGGCGGTGGCTTCGTCGAGGATAAGAATCGGCGCGTCCTTCAGCATCGCCCGGGCGATCGCCAGGCGCTGGCGCTGGCCGCCGGACAGACGGCCGCCCTTGGGGCCGATGGCGGTCTCCACTCCCTGGGGAAGGCGCTCGACGAACTCCATCGCATTGGCACCACCGATGGCCTGCTCCAATGCATCGGGCATCGTCTGTTCCAACTCGCCGTAGGCCACGTTCGCAGCCACGGTGCCGTCGAACAGCATGACCTGCTGCCCCACCAGGCCGATCTGGCGGCGCAGGTCGGCCAACGGATAATCGCGCAGGGGGTGACCGTCCAGCAGGATCTCGCCCGACTGGGCTTCATAGAACCTCGGAATCAGCTTGATCAGGGTCGACTTGCCGCTGCCCGAGCGGCCGACAATCGCCGTGACCGTGCCCGGCCGGGCAATGAAGCTGGCGTTTTCCAGCGCCGGCCGGGGCTGGCCCGGATAGCCCGCGGTGACGTTGCGGAACTCGATCAGGCCGCCCGTTTGTTGCAGTGGCCGGGTTCCCTCGTCGACCTCGTCCGCTGCGCCCAGCACGTCGAACAGGCGTTCGGCCGATGCCACGCCACGCTGCAGCATTCCCTGGACGTTGGTGAGCTGCTTGATCGACGGGATGATCGCCATCATCGAGGTCATCAGCAACACGAAGCCCCCGGCCGTCAACCGCCCGGCCAGCGCTTCCCGACCCGCCATGAACAGCAGGGCCGCCAATCCGACCGCACCCATCAGCTGGACCATCGCCGAAGAGATGCTGCGGGTGGATTCCACTTTCAGACTGAGCTTCAGGTGCGTGTTCGCCTGCGCGGTGTAGCGGTCGAGCTCGGTCCGCTGGGCCCCGTAGACCTTCACTTCCTGCTGGTTGGACAGCGACTGGTCGGCCAACTGCAACAACTGCGCCCCGCTCTCCTGGATCCGATGGCTGATCTTGCGGTAACGGCGACCGACCTTGTCCATGATCCAGGCCAGCGGCGGTGCCAACAGGAACACCGCGACCGTCACCTTCCAGCTGGCCCAGAGCATCACCGTGAGCATGGCGATCACCTGCAGCGACTGCTGCAGCATCACCTTCATGGCGTCGATGGCGGCCTGCGCCACCTGGTCGCTGTCGGAACCCAGCCGGGTCAGCATCGAGGACACCGGCTCGGTGTCGAAGCGCAGACCGGGCAGGCGGAGGTACTTCGCCAGCACCTGCACCCGCATGTCGCGGGCGATGCTTCGGCCCGACCGGGCCATCGCCATGTCGGTGACATAACCGGCAATGCCGCGCAACAGGAACAGGCCGACGATCGCCAGCGGCAGCAGCACGCTCAGCCGCGAATCCTTGCTGATGAAGGTGTCATCGATGATCGGCTTCATCAGCCAGGTGAAACCGCCGCCGGCAGCCGCTTCGATCACCATGCCAGCCAGCCCCGCCAGCAACAGCAGGCGATACGGGCGCGCCAGGCCGATCAGCCGGTGGTAGGTCTGCCACGGCGACACGGTCACGGGGACGCGCCCGTGTCGGTGCCGGGTGCAGCCGGTGACGCGGTGGCACTCATGATCCGGCGGAAACCCAACTGGCCGAGCGCGTCGTACACCGTGACCACGGCCTGGTAGGGCGTGCGGGCGTCAGCGCGCAGCATCACCGGACGTTCGCGGTCGCTGCCGGCCACTTCGGCGACGGTCGCCTTCAGCGACTCCACGTCATCGCGCAGCACTTCGCGGTCGTCGACAAAATACCGGCCCTGGGCATTGACCAGCACGACCAGTGGCTGCGCCGCGTCCACCTGCTCGCCGGTCGCCCGGGGCAATTCGAGCTGGATCACCGAGCGCGCGTCGAAGGTGGCGGTGACCACGAAGAAAATGATCATCACCAGGATCACGTCGATCAGCGGAACCAGACTGATCTCGGGCTCGTCATCGCCACGGTGGTCGCGAATGCGCATGCAGGGTCAGTCGGCCAGCGCGGCGGCGCGCGGCCGGGCCTTGTCCGCAGCCGGCTGGACGGGCGCGTCGAGGGTATCCAGCAACTGGATCGCCTCGTGCTCCATGTCCACGATGTAGCCAGCGATGCGGCCGCGGAACCAGCGGTGTGCCATCAACGCGGGGATCGCGACGATCATGCCCGCGGCGGTGCACACCAGCGCCTTGCCGATGCCACCGGCCAACTGGTTCACGTCGCCGATGCCGTGGTCGAGGATGCCCAGAAACAGCTGGATCATGCCGACCACGGTGCCGAACAGACCCAGCAAGGGACCGGCGGACGCGATCGAGCCCAGCGTGTTGAGGTAGCGCTCCATGCTGTGCACGAGATGCCGGCCGACGTCCTCGATACGCTCGCGGATCTGTTCGCGCGGACGGTGGCGCACATCCAGCGCGGCCGCCAACAACGCACCCAGCGGTGACGTCGCCCGCAGCGAATCGATATGCGCCGGATCGAGCTTGCCGCCACTCGCCCAGCTGCGGACTTCCTTGCCCAGTCC
>DATJBR010000070.1:0-6827 GCA_035515255.1 Lysobacter sp.
GCCTATGCCGAGCGGCTGACCGGCGGCTACTACCTGGACATCCAGCCCGACGCCCGCCAGCTGGCGCGCTACGGACTGACCGTCGGCGACGTGCAGGGCACGATCTCGGCGGCACTGGGTGGCGAACTGGTGACCACCACGATCGAGGGCCGCGAGCGGTTCGGGGTCATCGTGCGCTATCCGCGCGAATTGCGTGACGACCCGCAGACGATCGCCCGCGAGGTACTGGTCGCCACCGCGGACGGCGCCCAGATCCCCTTGGGTGAGCTGGCGACCTTGTCGATCAACCGCGGCGCGACGGAGATCCGCACCGAGAACGCCCTGCTGTCCGCCTACGTCTACGTCGATACCCGCAACAGCGACCTGGGCGAATACGTCCGCCTGGCGCAGGCCGCCGTGGCGGAGGCGGTCGACTTCCCGCCGGGCTACTACGCCACCTGGAGCGGCCAGTACGAGTACATGCAACGCGCCGCCGCGAAGATGAAGGTGGTCGTGCCGCTGACCCTGATGCTGATCTTCCTGCTGCTGTACCTGAATTTCCGGCGCGTGACCGAGTCGCTGATCGTGATGCTGTCGGTGCCCTTCGCGCTGGTCGGCGGCATCTGGCTGATGTGGGCGCTGGACTACAACCTCAGCGTCGCGGTCGCGGTGGGCTTCATCGCCCTAGCCGGCGTGGCGGCCGAGACCGGGGTGATCATGCTGATCTACCTCGACCAGGCGCTGGAGACGATGGCCAAAACCCGCCACGCGCAGGGACGCCCCGTCAGCCTGGACGACCTGCAGGAGGCGATCGTCACCGGCGCGGTGGATCGTGTACGGCCGAAGATGATGACCGTGGTCGCCATCACCGCCGGGCTGCTGCCGATCATGTGGAGCACGGGCGCAGGCTCCGAAGTGACCCGCCGCATCGCCGCCCCGATGGTCGGCGGCATGGCCTCGTCGACGGTGCTCACCCTGGTGGTGATCCCGGTGATCTACGCACTGGTCAAGCGGCACCAGCTGGCACGGATCAATGCACGCCCTGATCCTGATGCGGACTTCCCGGAGAACTCCGGGCACTGATTCCACCCACCCCGCTGATTGACGGCGCACCGGCCTGGACAGACAGGCGCCTGATCCGGCCGGCTCAAGGCTCGCCAATCACGATCAGGGCCGGATATGCGGTAGCGGCAACGGGTTATTCGGAACCAACTCGGAACCCGGAACCGGCTCAGCCCACGATCCGGTCGCGGCCTTCGTGCTTGGCCTGGTACAGCGCCCGGTCTGCGGCAGCCAGCAACTCGCGGCGGGTCTTCAGGTGTTCTCCCAGATAGACCAGTCCGAAGCTTGCCGTGCAGCCGATGGCTTGCCCGTCGCTGCCGGCGACCCGGATCGCGGCAATCTGCCGGCGCACGGTTTCCAAATGCGTCCTTGCCGGTTCCGGCTCGACGCCGGGCAGCACCAGCAGGAACTCCTCGCCACCGTGGCGGGCGACGAAGGCCGATTCGCCCAGACTCTCCCTCAGCACGTCGCCGACGCGCCGCAACACTTCATCGCCGACTGCATGGCCGTGCTCGTCGTTGATCCGCTTGAAATGGTCCAGGTCCATCAGCGCCACACACAGCGGTGAAGGCGCCGACGCATCCGCCGCCACCGCCAGCTCCCGCAGCAGGTACTCATCCGCGGCACGCCGGTTCGGCAGACCGGTCAGGGTGTCGTGGCTGGCCTGGTGGGCCAGTCTGCGCACCAGTTCCTCGCGCTCCCGGTCGGCGGCCTCCAGCGCCAGGTTCTTGCTGCGCAGCTCGCCCGTACGCACGGTGATGATCCGGTTGAGCTGGTGTTGTCGACGACGGTAGTGCGCCGTGCGCCCGACGTAGGCCAGTGCCAGCAGCGCCAGTGTGGCCAGTACGGCAGCGATGATGACGCCCGGTCGCAGCCACCATGGCGGCGCGACCTCCAGTGCGATCGTCGCCGAGCCGACGCCCTGGCGGCTCGACCAGTCCACCGGCATCGCCATCGCCTGGACTTCGAAGCGGTAGTCGCCCGCCGGCAGGTTGGTGTAGTTCGCCTCGACCGCGCTGCCGGCATCCACCCACTCCCGGTCGAAGCCGTGCATGCGGTATCGGTAGCGCACGTTGTCGGGCGCGCGGAAGTTCAGCCCTACGTAGGCGATCACGATGCGGCCGGCATCGGCACCGACCCGATAGCCGCTGCGCACGCTCTGCGGGATGCCGTTCACCGCGAACCGCTCAATCACTACCGGCAACTCGCGTCGCGCGCGGCCGCCGGCCAGGTCCGGATCGATCACCGCCAGGCCGGCTGCGGTGGGAAACATCAGTGCACCGTTGTCCAGCAGCCAGCCGGCCGGCCAACTGGCACCGTTGTTCTGGCTGCTGGGCATGCCATCGGAGCGGTTGACCAGCTCCACCGCCAACTGCTCGCGACGACCTGAATCGATGTCATCGAAACCGCTGCGGGCGATGCGGAACACCCCCTGGTTGCTGGACAGCCAGAACTGGCCGTAACCGTCATCGATGATCCGGAACAACTGGTCGCGCGGCAGGCCGTGGGCATGGTTGTAGACGTGGAAGCGACCACCGCGCATGCGCAGCAGACCACGGTCACTGGCGATCCACAGGTCGCCGGCGGCATCGTGCAGGAAGTCGAAACCGATCTGCGCCGGGAAGCCGCTCTCGGGGCTCCAACGCACAATGCTGCCATCGACCTGCATCGCGGCGATACCCGCCTGGCTGGTGCCGATCCACAACACCCCGTCGTGGTCGCGGTACAGCGCCATCACGATCGCCGGCGGCAGGTTGTCCTCCGCCCCATACAGCCTGACCTGGCCGTCATGGACGTGGGCCAGCCCCGCCACCATGCCGACCCACAATCCACCATCGGGATCCTGCAGCAGCGATCGTATCATCGACGCCGGCAGACCCTCCTCCACAGTCACCCGATCCACCACCCGGCCATCCGGCGCCACATGGGTCGCGCCCTGATCGTAGGTTCCGACCCAGACACCGCCGTCATTGGCGGCCGCCAACGCCAGCACCGAAGGCTCGACACCATCGGACAAGGCCAGCGGCACCGTAGTGATCACGCCGTTCTTCCAGCGGTTCAAGCCGCTGGCATGGCCGACCCAGATCGTGCCGTCGGCGGCCTGCAGCACGCTGCGGGTGTAGTCCGACCCCAGGCCATCCGCCGTGGTGATGCCGTAAGCCGCGCCTTCGGCGATCCGGTGCAGGCCGTTGGCACTACCGGCCCAGAGCAGGCCCTCGTCGTCGACCATCAGCGCCGCGCTGATCTGATCGACCGCGACCGGCTCGTCGATGTCCTCGCCCGGGCGGTAACTGACCAGTTGCCCGTGCGACAGGTTCATCCAGACCACCCCCCGCCGGTCCTGGACGACCGCATCGACGCGCTCGCCGGCATGCAGACGCTTCAGGCTGCCGTCCTTGCGCCACCACCAGACGCCATCGTCGCCGGCAACCAGAAGACCGCCCTCCTGGTCGCGGGCCAGCCGCCGGACACCCGTCGTTCCCATGCCGCGCGCGTGTCCCCAGGCCTCGACGCTTGCATCACCGACGCGCGCATCACCGACAGGCAGACGGAACACGCCCTGCGCATTGCCGATCAGCAGTGTGCCGTCATCGTGTTGCAGCAACGTCTCGATCCGCGCCACCGGCAAGTCCCGTCCGGAGCCCATCTCCCGCAACTGCCCGTCGCGCTCCATCCGGTACAGCGAGCCCTGCGAACCCACCCACAACCCGCCATCGTCGTCGCGCAGGATCGAGAACACCGCCGTCAACTCCATGCCGGGTGTGTTCTGGCGATCGAAGGTAGTGAACTCGCGGCCGTTGAACCGCGCCACTCCCTCCCAGGTGCCGACCCAGATCAGGCCATCGGCCCCCTGCGCGACCGCGTGGATCAGGTTGTGCGGCAGGCCATCGTCCATGGTCCAGCTGGCCACGGTGTAGCCGCCGCTGATCCGCGGGGCAGCAGGAACGGACGCTACGAAGCCCAGCAGTGCCAGGCTCAGAAAACTTGCCATCCACGCTCTGATGGACAGGCGCACCAACCCGAAGGAAGGCAGCGGAGGAGAAATACCCGGCATGGACTTGATGAGTCAGGAGCTCCTGTCGGCAGGCGGCAAGCCGCTGGCCGCCCTCGCCGCGGTTGCCATCGGCATATCAGGGCAATTCTAGCTGGACGGACCAGACAACCCATTCCGGAATGGCAAGCCAGCGTTCAATGCTCGTAGCGCCATCTCCCGACCGGAACGCCGCGCGGGCAGGCAAACCCGCGCGGCATCCGCTTCAACGACTGACGTTGAGTTTCACTTCGACCCGACGGTTGGGGATCAGGCACTCGCGTAGTGCGGCCACCGGCTTCACGCCTTCGCAGCGCTGCACCTGATCGGTGTCGCCACGGAAGCTGTAGGCGATCTTGCCGGTATCGATGCCCCGCTGTGTCAGCAAGTCGTGCACGGTGCGTGCCCGGCGCTCGGACAAGCCCTGGTTGTAGTCGAAGCCACGCCCTTGCAGACGATCGGCGTGACCGATCAACTCGACGTGGGTCAGGGTCAGTCCCTCCTCGCGGATGCGCGCCAGCGACTGGTCCAGGCTTTCCAGCGAATAGGCACGGATGTCGCCGCGCTGGTCGCGGTCGAACTCGAACAGGACGTTGGCGGTCAGCATCACCGGCGACTGCGGTTCGCCAAGAGCGACACCGCACTGGCGCGACAGCGCCTCGGCGTCGTTGACCAGGTCTTCGGCGATCTGGATGTAGGGCTTGGAATGGCGCCACTGTTGCTGGTTGAACTCGTTGCCGGCATGGACCAGCTCGACTTCGCCGCAGGCGACCTTCTGCTGCGCGCACTCGAAGCCGGGGGTGCCGTGGATCACCCGCAGACGGCGCCAGAGGTCATCGCGCAGGTACTTGGCGTCGTTGACCAGCGGCGTATCGGTCGGCAGCGGCGAGACGCCCTGCTCCATGCCGACGATGAGCTTTTCCGACTCGGTCAACGCTTCCTGCGGGAAGTCGCTGCGGTCGTTGCGGGTGTACTCGTGGAACGACACGTCCAGCCAGCACTGGGCCTTGGACAGGTGGTAGTCGCGCACCGGGCGGCCACCGTCGTTGAGCGCCTTGATACGCAACTGGGTGGCTTCGTAGCCGGACAGGTCGGCGTGGATCGCCTCGTCGGTGATGCGGTCCTGCTGCGCATGCAGCACGGTCTGCTGGGCATGCGCCGCCAGGGCCAGGCCGGCGATGGCGAGACCTGCCAGGCCGCGTTTCAGGGCGGAGGCGGTGAGGCGGGAGTGATGATGGGTCATGGTCGGTTTCCTCAGCGCACCGGGTCGCGGTAGCGGACGTCGTCTCTACGGAAAAGGTCTTCATCGAACTTGAAGCGCAGGCGGATGAACGCGCCTTGCTGGGTGTACTCGTAGCCGGTCAGGTCGGTATCGCCACGGAAGCCGGTGGCGTTGTAGCCGACCGACAGCCACAGGTTCTGCCGCAGCAGGCGACCCGCCTCCATGCCGAACGCGTACTGGTTGGCGCCGTCCTGGCCGCGGAAGGTCGCGCCCAGAACGCCGATGTCCCAGTTTTCGGTGATGTCGTAGACCACCCGGCCCGACAGCAGCACGGCATTGAAATCGCTGTCGACGCGGCCGGTGTCGGTATAGAAGAAGCTGTCCTGCTGCCACTTCGCCGCCACCCGGCCGGTCAGCCACCACGGCCGCGTCGGGTGCCAGTCGGCGTGCGCCGATACGATGTGCGCGCTGCTGCGGATGTCCTGCCCGGTGTCGGAGCCGAAGCCCGAACCGTCCATGCCGCTCTCGTCCTTCTCCAGCTTGTACTCGTAGCGGGCCAGGGCATTGATGCGGTTGGTATCGGTATCGCGGTAGGCAGTACCGATCTGGAAGCGGTCCTGCAGCACGTCGCCGCGTGCGTCGTACCGGGTCTTCAGCAGGTAGTTGCGGGCCAGAAGGGTCCAGTCGCGACTCAGCTTGCGGGCCGCCAGGAACTGCAACAGCGTGGTGTCGTAGGCCTCGTTGACCGGCGTGCCGGCCACGTCACCGGAGATACGGTGCTCCACCCGGATGTTGCCGCGCCACAACGGATTGGCGGTGTAGTCCAGCGCCAGGCCGATGCCGGTGGAATCGCCGACATTGCCCGAGATCACGTTGGTGTGCTCCAGCGACGAGCTCAGGCGCATGCCCTCGCGGATGTCCCAGTTGTTGCGCACACCGGAGGCCGCCTGGATGTCGCGACCGGCGATCGCATCGCGCAGCCGGTACTCGGAGAACATCTGGGTGTCCTTGATGAAGCTGGTGTCCACGCCGAACGCCACCGTATCGGCCGCGCGCCCGTCCTGGGTCAGCCCGTTGACGCCGCTGATGCCGGTCTGCTTCTCGTACCGGCCGTAAATGCGGCTGCGTTCGCGCAACTGGTAGTCCATGCCCAGCGCGACGCGGCTGCGGTCCTCGCCGCGGATGTCCTGCTCCACCTCGCCACCGACGGTCAGGCGGTCGGTGGCGCGATAGCCCGCGCCGACGCGCAGCATGTCCGAGGACAGCTCGGTGCCGATCGGCAACTGGCTGGCGACGTCGTTGGGGTTGCCGCTGCTGATGATCGGCAGGCCGGTGAGCGGATCCAGCGGCTGCTGGCCGTAGCCCAGCGCACCGCCGCCCGAGCCGCTGGCGAAGCCGCCGCTCAAGCCGCCGATGTTGCCGTAGCCGCTGTTGGTGGCCCAGGTGTAATAGGCACCGACGGTCTCGCGGATGGCGCGGTAACCGAAGTCCAGCGTCAACCTGTCGGTGGCCTTGATGCGGGTGCCGATACTG
>DATJBR010000071.1:0-5353 GCA_035515255.1 Lysobacter sp.
GCCTTTACTTCTGCTTGCGGGTCTCGCCGTGCTGCTGGTCGCAGGTTTGTCCTGGTGGACGATTCGTAGGCGGGCAGTGCGGGCATCCGCCGCGGAACCGGGCGGGGTGGTCGCGGGACGCGCGGGCACGACGAAATCGCACGACGGTCATGGCGTCAGCGTCGATGCAGACGGGACGGGCGAGCCGCTTGTGCCAGGCATTCCGCAGGACCGCGAGGTGTTCCATCGCCTTTATGCGATCGCCTTCGATGCGGCGTCCTTCAGCCGGGGAGCGGTCGTGGCCGGTTCCGCGCACGCGGACGTGGTGGCGCGGTCGGTGTCGCTGCTGCGCAGGATCGAGACACACCCGCGCTACACGCCGCGCCGGCCGCAGGTGCTGCCGCAGTTGATGCGCACCGTCAACGATCCCAATGCGTCCGGGCGGATGATGGCGGACATCATCGGCAAGGATCCGGTGCTGGCCGGCAACCTGCTCCGCATCGCCAGCAGTCCGTTGTATTGCGTGCAGTCCAAGCCGGTGGAGGACTTCACCCACGCGGTGGCGATGGTCGGCACCGACGGAATCCGCCACCTGATCGCGGCGGCGCTGATGCAGCCGGTGATGGGGACGAGCGATGTTGGCGCGTTCGCTCCGTTCGCGGACCTGATGTGGGAATACACCCTGGTGTCGGCGGCAGCAGCGACCGATCACGCCAAGCTGGTCGAGCATGACGATGCATTTGCCGCGCAACTGATGGGCCTGATGCAGGGACTGGGTTCGATCATCGTGGGACGGGTGGTGCGCGACCAGTACGCCCGGCAGCCGGGGCTGGTGGCCGATGCGGATGTCGTCACGGCGCTGCTGGATGCGTGGGCGGTGCCGGCGGCGTTGCGGGTTGCCGGGAAGTGGCAGCTGCCGGAGCGTATCCACATCGCAGTGGAACGCTCGCAGGCGGGCAGGACGCCCGACTCCCTGGGCCGGTCGCTGCGTTACGGGCAACTGGTCGGCGCGCTCGCGCTGCTGTGCAAGCACGGCCGGATGGAAGAGCCGGAAGCCCTGGCAATGCTGGCCCGGGTGGAGCCCCGGCAGCACGCGACGGCGGACATCTGGAAGCGGGTACGCCGGAGCGTTGATTCCGCGGGGTGATGACGGAACGCCCCCCAGGCATGCCCAAGCCGGCAAAACGCACCGGCCGCGTTGTGGCAATGCCTCGGGGCATGTCGGTTTCGCTCAGCGAGGCCGACATCGCGGCGGGGATTGCAGCTGGGCAAGGCGCCCAGTAAAGGCGTCCTGTACCGACCCTGGTGTGTGGATGTCCCGGCTGACGGAGGTGATGGCCACTACAATGGCAGGTCGGATCGTGCGCTTCGTGCCGCCGCCTTTCATCCGTCGCCGCCTGCCAAGGAGTCCTCACTTGCCCGCCATGAATACCGCCCACCGCAAGCCCCTGCCGGGCACGTCCCTGGATTATTTCGATACGCGCGCCGCCGTGGATGCCATCCGGCCGGGTGCTTACGACACGCTGCCGTATACCTCACGGGTGTTTGCCGAGAACCTGGTACGGCGCTGCGATCCGACCACGCTGGATGCGTCGCTGTTGCAGTTGATCGAGCGCAAACGCGATCTGGACTTTCCGTGGTTTCCGTCCCGCGTGGTCTGCCACGACATCCTCGGCCAGACCGCACTGGTGGATCTGGCCGGTCTGCGTGACGCGATCGCGGAGCAGGGCGGTGATCCGGCCCAGGTCAATCCGGTCGTGCCGACCCAGTTGATCGTCGATCACTCGCTGGCGGTGGAGCACGCCGGATTCGACCGGCAGGCTTTCGCGAAGAACCGCGCCATCGAAGATCGGCGCAACGAAGACCGCTTCCACTTCATCAACTGGACCAAGAAGGCGTTCAAAAACATCGACGTGATCCCGCCGGGCAACGGGATCATGCATCAGATCAATCTGGAGCGGATGTCGCCGGTGATCCAATCCGCCGATGGCGTGGCCTCGCCGGACACGCTGGTCGGCACCGACAGCCACACCCCGCACGTCAACGCGTTGGGCGTGATCGCGATCGGCGTTGGTGGGTTGGAAGCCGAGAGCGTGATGCTCGGCCGTGCGTCGTGGATGCGCCTGCCGGACATCGTCGGCGTCGAGCTCACCGGCAAGCCGCAGCCGGGCATTACCGCCACCGACATCGTGCTGGCGCTGACCGAGTTCCTGCGCAAGGAGCGCGTGGTCGGCGCGTACCTGGAGTTCCATGGTGAAGGAGCCACGGCGCTGACGGTGGGCGACCGCGCGACCATCTCCAATATGACGCCGGAATTCGGTGCCACCGCGGCGATGTTCCATATCGACCGGCAGACCATCGATTATCTGAAGCTGACCGGCCGCGAAGACGAGCAGGTCAAGCTGGTCGAGACCTATGCCAGGCACACCGGCCTGTGGGCGGATGCGCTGGCCACCGCCGAGTACGAGCGCACGCTCACGTTCGATCTGTCCGCCGTGGTGCGCACCATGGCCGGGCCGTCCAACCCGCACGCCCGCCTGCCGACTTCCGATCTCGCCGCGCGCGGCATCGCCGGCAATCTGGACAGCGCCCGCGCGCAGGAAGCCGAGGGACTGCTGCCCGACGGCGCGGTGATCATCGCCGCCATCACCAGTTGCACCAACACCAGCAACCCGCGCAACGTGGTCGCCGCCGGCCTGCTGGCGCGCAACGCCAACGCGCGTGGCCTGACCCGCAAACCGTGGGTGAAAACCTCGCTCGCGCCGGGCTCCAAGGCGGTACAGATGTACCTGGAAGATTCCAAGCTGCTGCCCGAGCTGGAGCAACTGGGCTTCGGCATCGTCGGCTTCGCCTGTACCACCTGCAACGGCATGAGCGGCGCGCTGGATCCGGCGATCCAGAAGGAAGTGGTCGAGCGCGACCTGTACGCCACCGCCGTGCTGTCGGGCAACCGCAATTTCGACGGCCGCATTCATCCCTACGCCAAGCAGGCGTTTCTGGCGTCGCCACCGCTGGTGGTGGCCTACGCGATCGCCGGCACCATCCGTTTCGACATCGAGAAGGACGTGCTCGGCATCGACAAGGACGGCAACGCGGTCACGCTGAAGGACCTGTGGCCGGATGACGCCGAGATCGACGCCATCGTCGCCGCCAGTGTCAAGCCCGAGCAGTTCCGCCAGGTCTACGACCCGATGTTCGCCCGCAGTGGCATGGGCGGGCCGAAGGTGGAACCGCTGTACGACTGGCGTCCGATGAGCACCTACATCCGCCGTCCGCCGTATTGGGAAGGCGCGCTGGCAGGCGCCCGCACGATGACCGGCATGCGCGCTTTGGCGGTACTCGGCGACAACATCACTACCGACCACCTGTCGCCTTCCAACGCCATCCTGGCGACCAGCGCAGCTGGCGAGTACCTGACGAAAATGGGCGTGCCGGAAGAGGACTACAACTCCTACGCCACCCACCGCGGCGATCACCTGACCGCCCAGCGGGCGACCTTTGCCAACCCGAAGCTGTTCAACGAAATGGTGCGCAATGAGGACGGCTCCGTACGGCAGGGGTCGCTGACGCGGATCGAGCCGGAAGGCACGGTCACCCGCATGTGGGAAGCGATCGAAACCTACATGGAACGCAAACAGCCGCTGATCATCATCGCCGGAGCGGACTACGGCCAGGGCAGTTCGCGCGACTGGGCCGCCAAGGGCGTGCGCCTCGCCGGCGTGGAAGCCATCGCCGCCGAAGGTTTCGAGCGCATCCACCGCACCAACCTGGTCGGCATGGGCGTGCTGCCGCTGCAGTTCAAGCCCGGCACCGACCGCAACACACTGGGCATCGACGGCAGCGAAACCTTCGACGTGACCGGCGAGCCGACCCCGGGCGCGGACATGGTCCTGGTGATCCACCGCCGCGATGGCGAGCGCGTGGACGTGCCGGTCACCTGCCGTCTGGACAGCGACGAGGAGCTGCTGATCTACGAGGCGGGCGGGGTGCTGCAGCGCTTCGCGCAGGATTTCCTGGCGTCGTCGAAAGTCGCCTGATCCGGAAAGTCCCTTTTCCGGGTGGGAGAGGGGATCGCGGGGTGATGCTTCCCCGCGGGAAATGACACTAACTTTGAAACTGGATTCCCCGATGAGCCACGCACCCCAAATCAAGATTCCCGCCACCTACATGCGTGGCGGCACCAGCAAGGGCGTGTTCTTCCGCCTTGACGACCTGCCCGAGGCCGCGCAGGTGCCCGGTCCGGCGCGCGATGCCTTGCTGCTGCGGGTGATCGGTTCGCCCGACCCCTACGGCAAGCAGACCGACGGCATGGGCGGGGCGACATCGAGTACCAGCAAGACGGTGATCCTGTCGCGCAGCAGCAAGCCGGACCACGACGTCGACTATCTGTTCGGGCAGGTCGCCATCGACAGGCCCTTTGTCGACTGGAGCGGCAACTGCGGCAACCTGTCGGCGGCGGTCGGTTCGTTCGCCATCGCCGGCGGTCTGGTGGACGCGGACCGGGTGCCGCGCGACGGCATCTGCACGGTGCGGATCTGGCAGGCGAATATTGGCAAGACCATCGTCGCGCACGTCCCGATGACGGACGGCGAAGTGCAGGAAACCGGCGACTTCGAGCTGGACGGGGTGACCTTCCCGGCGGCGGAAGTGCAGGTGGAGTTCATGGATCCGGCCGACGGCGAAGGTGCGATGTTTCCCACTGGCAACGTGGTCGACGAGCTGGACGTTCCCGGCGTCGGCACGCTCACGGTGACGATGATCAATGCCGGCATCCCGACCATCTTCGTCAACGCCGATGCCATCGGTTACACCGGCACCGAGTTGCAGGACGCGATCAACGGCGACGAGAAGGCGCTGGTGATGTTCGAGACCATCCGCGCCCACGGCGCGGTGAAGATGGGTTTGATCTCACACGTCGATGAAGCGGCGCAGCGCCAGCACACGCCGAAAGTAGCCATCGTTGCGCCGCCTGCTGGCTACATCGCTTCCAGCGGCAAGGCGATCGCGGCGGGCGACATCGACCTCAACGTGCGCGCGCTGTCGATGGGCAAGCTGCACCACGCGATGATGGGCACCGCCGCGGTGGCGATAGGCACCGCTGCCGCGATTCCCGGCACGCTGGTGAACCTTGCCGCAGGCGGCGACGCACGCACCGCGGTGCGCTTCGGTCATCCGTCCGGCACCCTGCGGGTCGGTGCGGAAGCCACCCGGATCGACGGCCACTGGAGCGTGACCAAGGCGGTCATGAGCCGCAGCGCGCGCGTGCTGATGGAAGGCTGGGTGCGGGTTCCTGGTGACTTCGACGCCGGATGACGGATCGAGGTCGGCTTTCGCTCTCCCGGTGCGCTGTCATCGTCCGGGCGGGGCGGCACTG
>DATJBR010000072.1:0-1662 GCA_035515255.1 Lysobacter sp.
GAAATCAGGATGTCGCAGGGCAGTGACGCAACCGTATCAATGCTGCGGTGGAACGCGGCGAGGTAGTCCGCGTGACCGGAAAAACGGTAGGTCTTGTCTGAGATTGCGCTCAGGCTGTCCGCATAGACCATCTGCAGGCAATGCGAGTCCTCGCAGGAAACCCACGTCCAGCTGGTGCCGCCCGGTGAGTGACCTGGAGTGGCGTGTGCGGTCAGCGCGAGATCGCCGACGCGGACGGTCCGGTCGTCGGGCAGCAGTTGCACGTTCGTCACCGGCGGGAATTTTTTCAGCACGCCGGACTGGGGATCACCCCGGCCACTCGCTCCGCGTGCCAGCGTCGCGGCGGACGGTTCGCGCACCAGAACCGGCGCGCCGGTAACGCGTTGCAGATGGGCAAGGCCGCCAGCGTGGTCGGAATGCTCGTGCGAGTTGAGGATGAATTGGATGTCCGCGAGCTTGAAGCCCAGCGCTTCGATGTTCGCGGCAATCGCCGGGCCAGCCGGTTCGGTGGCGCCGTCGAGCAGGATGTGGCCTTGCGACGAAGTCACCAGCAACGCAGTGATGCCGCAGGTGCCGACGTAATACACGTTGCCGAAAAGCCTGCGGGGTGGCGCGCGGTCGTCCCAACCGTCCATCACGCCGGCATCGGCGGGGCATTCCGGAACATCGACGGCTGCAACAGCCGCCAGCGCCGGCTCGACTGCAAGGCGCGGTGGGGAGTCTGCGCAGGCGGACAAAGCGAGCAGCGCGGCAAGGGCGAATGCAGCGCGCATGGGTCAGATTTCCCTTGCGAGCTTTTCGGCCTGACCGGTGTAGCTGCCGGGCGTCATCTCCATCAGCCGTTGACGGGCCTCCGCCGGCAGGTCCAGCGATGCGATGAACTCACGCATCGAGGCCTCGTTGATGCCGTGGCCGCGGGTCAGTTCCTTCAACTGCTCGTAGGGATTGGGCAGGCCGTGGCGGCGCATCACCGTCTGCACGGCTTCCGCCAGCACTTCCCAGGACGCGTCGAGATCGGCGGCCAGGCGCTCGGGGTTGGCCGACAACTTGTTCAGGCCACGCAGCAGGGCGTCGAAGCCGATCAGCGCATGGCCGAACGCGGTGCCCAGTGCCCGCAGCACGGTCGAATCGGTCAGGTCGCGCTGCCAGCGGCTGATCGGCAGCTTGGCGGAGAAATGCTCCAGCAGGGCGTTGGCGATACCGAAGTTGCCCTCGGCGTTCTCGAAGTCGATCGGGTTGACCTTGTGCGGCATCGTCGAGCTGCCGACTTCGCCGGCCTTCACCGACTGCTTGAAGTAGCCCAGCGAGATGTAGCCCCAGATGTCGCGGCACAGGTCGATGGCGATGGTGTCGATGCGTTTCTGCACGTCGCACAACTCGGCGATGCCGTCGTGCGGCTCGATCTGGGTGGTGTAGGGCTGCCAGGTCAGGCCCAGCGAGGTGACGAAGGCTTCGGAGAATTTAGGCCAGTCGATGCCGGGGTAGGAGGCGACGTGGGCGTTGTAGTTGCCGACCGCGCCATTGATTTTGCCCGGCATCGGCGCGGCGATCAGGGTCTCGCGCTGACGCAGCAGGCGCGCCACGACATTGGCGATTTCCTTGCCGACGGTGGTCGGCGAGGCGGTCTGGCCGTGGGTGCGCGAGAGCATCGGCAGGCCGGCG
>DATJBR010000073.1:0-9669 GCA_035515255.1 Lysobacter sp.
TCGATCAGCGTCTCCGATGTCGAGGTCACCCGCGATCTGGCCCACGCCAAGGTGTTCGTGACGGCCTTGCAGCCGGAGCGTGCGGAGGAGGCGATGAAGGGCTTGAAGGAACTGACCCGGCCATTGCGCTTTGAACTCGGCAAGGCGATGCAGTTGCGCCACGTTCCCGAGCTGCATTTCCACTACGACGATTCGGTCGACCGTGGCGAGCGCATCGAAGCCCTGTTGCGCGAGAATCCGCCTGCACCCGACGGCGAGCAGGCCTGAGTAGATCCGGATTCGCATCGCAATGACGGTGCGATTCCAGTTCGCTTGTGGCGGCAATGCCAGCGGCGTGCCCTGCGAGCCGGCTGGGTGGAGACCAGAAGTTGACGAAACGACCCCGTACCCGGTTCCGAGGCCTTGATGGCCTGTTGTTGCTGGACAAGCCGAGTGGCCTGAGCTCCAACCAGGCCCTGCAGCAGGCGCGCCATCTGTTCCGCGCCCGCAAGGCCGGCCACACCGGCAGCCTTGATCCGCTCGCCACCGGCTTGTTGCCGATCTGCTTCGGCGAAGCGACCAAGATCGCCGGCCTTCTGCTGGGATCACGCAAGGCCTACCGGACCACCGCTGTGCTGGGCGCCACTACCGATACCGACGATGCCGACGGCGTGATCCTGCAGCAACGCCCGGTTCCGGCCCTGACGGATGCGGATATCGAGGCGGCGCTCGCGCCCCTGCGCGGCGATATCCGCCAACGCGCACCGATCTATTCCGCGCTCAAGCAGGGCGGGGAGCCGCTGTATGCCAAGGCCCGCCGTGGCGAGGTGATCGACGCGCCCGTGCGCGGTGTCTCCGTGCACAGTCTCGAGTTGATCGACCGCGACGGCCCGCGTCTGCGCCTGGCCATCGAATGCGGCTCCGGCACCTACGTGCGCAGCCTGGTCCGCGATCTGGGTGAATCACTGGGCTGCGGCGCCCATGTCGAAGTCCTGCACCGATCGTGGGTGGAGCCGTTTATCGCCCCCCGGATGTATTCCCTCGATGCCTTGCGCGACCTTGCCCAGCAAGGCGAATCGGCGCTGGATGCCTGCCTGTTGCCGATCGAGGCGGGGTTGGTCAACTACCCCCGTGTCGTGCTGGATCCGGCCCAGGCCCTCTCGCTGGGGCATGGCCAGCCTCAACGCCCCGAAGCCCTGCCCGCCGGGCCGGCCACCGTCGCCATCCACGACCAGACCGGTCGTGTGCTGGGCCTGGGCCGGATCGACGAGGCCGGCTGGGTGCACCCGCAACGCCTGTTCGCCTGGGCGACGCCAGCCGTGAACTGACCTCCGGTCCCTGCGCGCCTTGTTGTCACCGGTGGGGGGAGCTACAATTCCCGGGCTTTTTCAAGCAATCCGACGTTTCACCAAAACCATCCAATCCAGCGGCGGACCATGTGGTGCGCCGATACCGCTTTTCCGGTGTCGGCAGCGTTCTGCGGGTCGCGCGTCTACGAGGCAATTCCATGTCCATCGATACCCAGAAAGTCATTGAAGAAAACAAGCGTGGCGACAACGACACCGGTTCGCCGGAAGTCCAGGTCGCACTGCTGACCGCGCGCATCGAGACGCTCCAGGGCCACTTCAAGGAGCACAAGCAGGACCACCACAGCCGTCGCGGCCTGCTGATGATGGTCAACCGTCGTCGCAGCCTGCTCGACTACCTGCACCGCAAGGACGCCACGCGTTACAAGGCGTTGATCGCGAAGCTCGGCCTGCGCCGCTAAACCCGTTCCCGACCGCGGCGCTCTCATGCGCCGCGGTTCGTTTTCGAAGTTGAAAGACTGCGGTCGTTTCAACACCAGGTCGCGAGCCGGCGACCGACCGGACAAGGCAAGGGCCATGACCGGATCGCACAGCACCGATAGGAAACCAACGTGTCAAAAATCACCAAGACCTTCCAGTACGGCAATCACCAGGTCACCCTGGAAACCGGCGAAATCGCCCGCCAGGCCGGCGGTGCCGTCATCGTCCGTATCGAGGACACCGTGCTGCTGGTCAGCGCTGTCGCCAACAAGACCGCGCGTGAAGGTCAGGATTTCTTCCCGCTGACTGTCGACTACCAGGAGAAGTTCTACGCCGGTGGCCGCATCCCCGGTGGCTTCTTCAAGCGCGAGGGCCGGCAGACCGAGAAGGAGACCCTGATCTCCCGCCTGATTGACCGTCCGATCCGCCCGCTGTTTCCGGACGGCTTCCGCAACGAAGTCCAGATCATCGCCACCGTGATGTCGATGAACCCGGAAATCGACGGCGACATCCCCGCACTGCTGGGCGCGTCCGCCGCGCTGGCACTGTCGGGCGCACCGTTCGACGGCCCCATCGGTGCCGCCAAGGTCGGTTACAAGGACGGCCAGTACCTGCTCAACCCGACCGTCAGCGAGCTGCTGGATTCCAAGCTGGAGCTGGTGGTTGCCGGTACCGCCGACGCGGTGCTGATGGTCGAATCGGAAGCCGATGTGCTGTCCGAGGACGTGATGCTCGGCGCGGTGATGTTCGGTCACCAGCAGATGCAGGTCGCGATCAACGCGATCAACGAGCTGGTTGCCGAAGCCGGCAAGCCGAAGTGGACCTGGTCCGCCCCGGCCGCCGACGAGACGATGGTTGCCGCGCTGAAGACCGCGCTGGGCGATCGTCTGGCCCAGGCGTTCGCGGTGCGCGACAAGCTGGAGCGCAAGGACGCCATCTCGGCGCTGAAGAAGGACGTGCTGGCCTCGATGGCCGAGCAGATCGAAGCCAACGGCTGGGCCGTCGGCGACGTGTCCAAGCAGTTTTCCGAGCTGGAATACAGCACCCTGCGTGGCACCGTGCTCGACACCAAGGTGCGCATTGACGGCCGCGCGCCGGACACCGTGCGCGCCATCGCGTCGAAGGTCAGCATCCTGCCGCGCGTCCACGGCTCGGCGCTGTTCACCCGCGGCGAGACCCAGGCGATCGTCGCGGTCACGCTGGGCACCGCACGCGATGGCCAGGTCATCGACGCCGTCGCCGGCGAGTACAAGGACCACTTCCTGTTCCACTACAACTTCCCCCCGTATTCGGTGGGTGAAGCGGGCCGCATGATGGGTCCGAAGCGTCGCGAGATCGGTCACGGCCGCCTTGCCAAGCGCGGCGTGCTGGCCGTGATGCCGACGATGGAAGCCTTCCCGTACACGATCCGCGTGGTCTCGGAGATCACCGAGTCCAACGGTTCCTCGTCGATGGCCTCGGTGTGCGGCAGCTCGCTGGCGTTGATGGATGCCGGCGTGCCGATCAAGGCACCAGTGGCGGGCATCGCGATGGGTCTGGTGAAGGAAGGCGACGATTACGTCGTGCTGTCCGACATCCTCGGCGACGAGGATCACCTGGGCGACATGGACTTCAAGGTGGCCGGTACCAGCGAGGGCATCTCGGCCCTGCAGATGGACATCAAGATCCAGGGCATCACCGAGGAGATCATGAAGACTGCGCTGGCCCAGGCCAAGGCCGGTCGCCTGCACATCCTCGGCGAGATGGCGAACGCGATGACCGCCCCGCGTGGCGAGCTCAGTGAATTCGCGCCGCGCCTGATCACGATCAAGATCCACCCCGACAAGATCCGCGAAGTGATCGGCAAGGGCGGTTCGGTGATCCAGGCGATCACCAAGGAAACCGGCACCCAGATCGACATCCAGGACGACGGCACGATCACGATTGCGTCCGTCAACGCGATTGCCGGCCAGGCCGCCAAGGACCGCATCGAGCAGATCACCTCCGATGTCGAGCCGGGCCGCATCTACGAAGGCAAGGTCGCCAAGATCATGGACTTCGGCGCGTTCGTCACGATCTCGCCCGGAAAGGACGGTCTGGTGCACGTCTCGCAGATCTCCAACGATCGCGTCGAGAAGGTCAGCGACGTGCTCAAGGAAGGCGATGTGGTCAAGGTCAAGGTCCTGGAAGTCGACAAGCAGGGTCGTATCCGCCTGTCGATGAAGGCTGTCGAGGAAGGCGAGGGCGCGACGGCCGAGTGAGGCTTAAGCAGCGTTCGTTGGGAATATGGAAAAGCGGGCTACGGCCCGCTTTTTCTTTGCGCGAATTTCGTGCGTGAAAAGCGTGTTTCCGTGTCTCTGGCAGTTCAGGCGTGCCGCGCTCGCCGCCTTCCAATTGCCGCTCGTTGCATCAGCTCGTGTATCTGTGGCTGGTGCGTTTTTCCGTCACCGCCGCGAAGGCAGTCCGAACAGGCGCAAGGCGTTCGCCGTGGTCGCCGCCGCGATTTCCGTAGCGGGTGTGTCGCGAAGCCCGGCGATCGTCTGCAGGATGTGGGGCAGGCGTGCGGGTTCGTTGCGCTGGCCGCGGATGTCGGCATCGGGCTGGTCGGGCGCGTCGGTTTCCAGCAGCAGCCATTCCAGCGGCATGGTCGCGGCCAATGTACGCAGGCGGTTGGCCCGTTCGTAGGTGACGGGGCCGCCTAGGCCGAGCAGGAAACCTTCTTGCCACAGGTTCTCGGCTTGTTGCCGGCTGCCGGAAAAACTGTGCACCACGCCCCGCAGTCCGCCAACCTTCCGGATCGCGGCGACGACCGCGTCCACCGCGCGGCGCGCGTGCACGATCACGGGAAGGTCGAACTCCCGCGCCAGCACGAGCTGGGCATTGAAGTACCGCAACTGGGCCTCCGGGTCGGCGTCGGGGACAAAGTGATCCAGTCCGCATTCGCCGACCGCGACGGGTCGTTCGCGCTCGATCCACTGCGCCAGTTCGGTCAGATGTACGTCCCGGTGTGCCGTCAAAAAGTACGGGTGCAGGCCGTAAGCGGGGTGGAGCCCGTCGTCGCCCGCGCATACCGCACGCAATGCCGGCCATCGATCGGCCGTGGTGGCCGGGATGATCTGGTGGGCGACGCCTGCCCTGCGCGCTCGCGCAATGACAGCCGGCCGATCCTGGTCGAATTCGTCCGCGTCCAGGTGGCAATGGGTGTCGACCAGCATCACCGGTTGCGACCGTCCTTATTTTGTGATGACCCGTCGATGGTTCTGGAGCGGTCCTTCCATTGCGCCAACAGCAAGGTGCCCAGGCCCAGCAGGATCTCATCGATGAACGGCAGGGGGTCGGGCACCAGTACGGAGATCAGGAACAGCACGCCGGTGATCTTGAACAGCGTCGGGTGGCGCAGTTTTCGCGCCCAGCCGAGCAGTGGCAACAGCAGGGGGTTGGCCATGGGTTTCTCGTGGATGACGTCATCGTGGATGAAGCAGGTGGGTGTCGGTGTGTAAAAAGGCGTATGGAAAGTGTGAAAATTTGATCAGCTGGTCACATATAGGGCCGGTAGTGACGCAAATGGCTGGTTGTATTCAGGGGCGAAGTGGTCGAATGGCGGCTGTTGAAGATTGCAGGAGAGAGAACCCATGAACAAGAACATGCTTGCGGTGGCACTGGCAGCCTTGCTGGTAGGAGGCGTTGCGGTAGCCGCTTACAACAGTTTCAACAGCAGTGGTGCGGACAGCACGGCATCCGTTGCGCCGACGGGTTTTGACGTGGCCACGTCGGACGGTGCGGCTGCAGGATCTGCCGACGATTTCATGGGGAGCCGCGATATTTCCCCCATCGCCCCTGCTGACCAGCTTGAGTATGCCGACGTTCTTCGCGTGGAGCCGGTCAAGCAGAAGCAGAAGCTGTACGCCACCGTCATCGGCACCGACCCGGTGCGCGAGACCAGTACCGTCGCCACGCCGCGGCAGGTCTGTGAGGATGTGGTCGTGCAGGAACGTGCGCCGGAACGTGACGGCAATGTGGGCGGTACCGTTGTCGGTGCAGTCGTTGGGGGCCTGTTGGGCAACCAGGTCGGCGGTGGCAACGGCCGCAAAGCAGCGACCGCGGCGGGTGCCGTCGCTGGCGGGTTCGTCGGCAATCGTGTCGACCGCAACCACGTCGGTGGCAAGGTGGTCGAACGGGTCGATACCCAGTGCCGGACGGTCTCCGATACCTCGCAATCCACCAAGGTCGTCGGTTACAACGTGACCTACCGCAACCCCGATGGCACCACAGGCAGCATGCGTACCGAGAGCAAGCCGGGCGAGAAGATCTCGTTGGGAAGCGAGGACGAGGTGATCGGTTATGACGTCACCTACCGTTACCACGATCAGGAGGGCACGTTGCGCATGGATGAGCGCCCTGGCGACCGCCTGCCGGTGATCGACGGCAAGGTCGTGACCCAGACTGCTGCGGTTGGCGGCTCGGACCGGGGCTGATCGCGATACCAGCAACATACTGAATCGACAGGGCCGGTTATCCGGCCCTGTTTTTTTTGGGGGGCGGCATTGCGTTCTCAGGTCATGCTTTCTTGAATCATGCTCTTCGGGCTCAGCCCGGTTCGCCCGGACGGGAGGTCGGCGAGGGTGCCTTAGTTTCAGGCTGCTGCTTACAATGGGCGTTTCCCCAGCACGAGTTCGCCATGGCCCTGCACCCTTACGACCTGTACGACACCCGTTCCCTGCTGAGCGAGGAGGAGCGCGCCGTGCAGGACACGGTGGCGCGCTTCACCGACGAGCGCGTGCTGCCGATCATCGGCAACGCCTTTGACGAAGGCCGCTTCCCGAAGGAGCTGGTGCCGGAAATCGCCGCGCTCGGCCTGCTGGGCGCGACCCTGCCCGAGCAGTACGGCGGCGGTGGTTTGAATTCGGTCAGCTACGGTCTGATCTGCCAGGAGCTGGAGCGCGGCGACAGCGGCATCCGCAGCTTCGTCTCGGTGCAGTCCTCGCTGTGCATGTACCCGATCTTTGCCTATGGAACAGAAGACCAGAAGCAGCGCTGGCTGCCGTCGATGGCGCGCGGCGAGACGATCGGCTGCTTCGGCCTGACCGAAGCCCACGGCGGCTCCGACCCGGCCACGATGAAGACCCACGCCAAGCAAGACGGCGGCGACTGGGTGCTCAACGGCAGCAAGATGTGGATCACCAACGGCAACCTGGCCGACATCGCGATCGTGTGGGCGCAGACCGGCGACGGCATCCAGGGCTTCGTGGTCGAGAAGGGCATGGCCGGTTTCGCGGCGCAGGAGATCAAGCACAAGATGAGCCTGCGCGCGTCGGTGACCAGCTCGCTGTTCTTCGACAACGTGCGCGTGCCCGAAGCGAACCGCTTGCCGAACGTGAAGGGCCTGCGCGGTCCGCTGGGCTGCCTGACCCAGGCCCGCTACGGCATCACCTGGGGCCCGATCGGCGCGGCGATCGCCTGCCTGGACGAGGCGCTGAACTACTCGAAGGAGCGCATCCTGTTCGGCCGCCCGGTGGCGGCGACCCAGAGCGCGCAACTGAAGCTGGCCGACATGGCGCGCCGGATCACAATGGCGCAACTGATGGTGGTGCAGCTGGGCCGCCTGAAGGACACCGGCACGATGGCCCCGACCCAGGTCAGCCTGGCGAAGTGGAACAACTGCCGGATGGCGATCGACATCGCCCGCCAGTGCCGCGACCTGCTGGGCGGCGCCGGCATCACCACCGAGCACTGCGCGATCCGCCACGCATTGAACCTGGAGTCGGTGATCACCTACGAGGGCACCGAGACTGTGCACCAACTGGTGGTCGGCCGCGAGTTGACCGGGATCAACGCGTTTTAGCCCCTTTCCGACTTGGGAATCGCTTTCATGACCACTGCTTCCCCGCTCGGCCCGACACTGGAAACCCCGCGCCTGATCCTGCGGCCGCCGCAACTTTCGGATTTCGAGGGGATGGTGGACCTGTTCGGCGATGAGGAGGCGGCCCGTCACATCGGCGGTCACATGCCGCGTGCGGCGACCTGGCGCCGGTTCCTGCAGATGCCCGGTGCCTGGGCGCTGCAGGGCTTCGCCATGTTCTCGGTCATCGACAAGGCCAGCGGCGAATGGCTGGGACAGGCCGGGCCCTGGCATCCGGATGGCTGGCCCGGTACCGAGGTCGGTTGGGCATTCCGGCGTTCGGCCTGGGGGCGGGGTTACGCACAGGAAGCGGCGAACGCGGCGATGGATTGGGCGTTCGAGCATCTGGGTTGGGACGAGGTGATCCACTCGATCGATCCCGCCAACGATAAGTCACAGCGTCTGGCACAACGTCTGGGTTCGAGCCTGCTGCGGATGGGCCAGTTGCCGGCACCTTACGAGGCGACCGCGATCCAGATCTGGGGGCAGACCCGTGAACAGTGGCAAGGCCGCAAGGCGCAAGCGCCGCCGTGAAGTGCGCGATTGCATTGATGCCCTGCCGGCAACCCTGACAATTTCCTTCTTTTCATTTGCAGCCTCTTGCCAGCCGGCGGAGGCGGAGCCCTGACGATGTCGAGCCTGTCCAGTTCCATTCCCGCGCGCATGCGTGGTCTCAACCGCGCCGAGATCTGCGATGTCAACTTCACCGAGTACGTGAAGGGCTGGAGCGGCGATGTTGCCGCGCGGCCCGCGGCGGATGCGCCGATCCTCGCCGGCAGCACGCTGGATGCTGCCGGCTTCCGCGAGCTGTTCGAGTCGCAACTGGTCAGCCGGCATCTCGACCTGATGGCGCGGGTGCTGCGGGTGCAGAACAAGGTTTTCTACACGATCGGATCGTCCGGCCACGAAGGCAACGCGATGGTCGCCCGCGCGACGCGGCACACCGATCCGGCGTTCCTGCATTACCGCAGCGGCGGCTTCATGGCCGAGCGTTTCCGCAAGTTGCCCGGGATGGATCCGGCGATGGATTCGGCGCTGAGCTTTGCCGCCAGCAAGGACGATCCCGCCAGCGGCGGCCGCCACAAGGTCTGGGGCAGCAAGCCGTTGTGGGTGCTGCCGCAGACTTCGACCATCGCCTCACATTTGCCGAAGGCGCTGGGCACGGCAGTCGCGATCGAGGCCGGCAAGCGACTTGGCCATGCATTGCCGATCCCCGACGACAGCATCGCGATCTGCTCGTTCGGCGACGCCTCCAGCAATCACGCGACCGCGCAGACCGCGTTCAACGCTGCGGCGTGGACGGCGTATCAGAAGCTGCCCGCGCCGGTGCTGTTCGTCTGCGAGGACAATGGCATCGGCATCTCGGTGAAAACCCCGAACGGCTGGATCGCGCAGAACTTCTCGCGGCGTCCGGATCTGGACTACTTCGCCGCCGACGGCCTCGACCTCGCGACCGGCTATGCCGACGTCCAGCGCGCGGTCGAGCATTGCCGCAGCACCCGCCGGCCGACCTTCCTGCACCTGCGCACGACCCGGATCATGGGCCACGCCGGCACCGACTTCGAGATCGAATGGCGTTCGCTGGAAGAGCTGTGCGCCGTGGAGGCGACCGACCCGCTGCTGCGTTCGGCCGCGATCGCGCTGGAGTCCGGCCTGATGTCGAAGGACGAGGTGCTCGCGCTGTACGAGAGCACCCGCCAGCGCTGTTTTGCCGCGGCCGAGGAAGCCGACCGCCGTCCCAAGCTGGATACGCTGGCGGAAGTCATCGCACCGCTCGCGCCGTACTCGCCGGACAAGGTGATGGCCGAGGCGACCCGCGCCGATTTCGGCCCGCGCCGGCTGGAAGTGTTCGGTGGGGAGGCGAAGCTGCCGGAGAACCAGCCGCCGCGCCACCTCGCGATCCAGATCAACCAGGCGCTGCACGACACCTTCGCGAAGTATCCGGAGTCGCTGTTGTTCGGTGAGGACGTGGCCCAGAAGGGCGGCGTGTATACCGTCACCAAGGGCCTGCAGAAGGCGTTCGGC
>DATJBR010000074.1:0-1833 GCA_035515255.1 Lysobacter sp.
GCCGCAGCGCCGCAGCTCGCGCAGGTTCGAGGCCAAGAGCGCGTCGGCGGCGGTCAAGTGGGAGCTCAACCAAGCGCTCCACGTCTCGCTGGGAGTGGATCGCGCCCAGCGCGTGCCGACCGCCGAGGAGCTGTATTCCAACGGCCTGCACGTGGCCACTGGCACGATCGAGATCGGCGACGACTCGCTCGGGGTGGAAACCGCCAACCGGCTCGAACTGGGTCTGCGCTGGCACGGCGAGCGGCTGCAGCTCGGCATGGCGGCGTACACGATCAAGTACGACGACTTCATCTACCAGAGCACACTGGAGCCGCTGGGCGAGCCGGGCTCGGTGCTGACCGATGGCGGCACCACGGTCCATCTGTGGAACCAGGCCAACGCGCGCTTCCACGGCATGGAAGCCGACGCGACGATTGCGCTGGCCGACAACGCCAGCGGTGGCTGGGACCTGCGCCTGTTCGGCGACATCGTGCGCGGCAAACTGGATGGCGGCGGCAGCCGCGACGTCGACCTGGAGGTCTTCCACGGCCACCACATCCACCGGCACGCCGCGCGGATCGTCCTGGACGGCAACCTGCCGCGCATCGCCCCGGCCCGTCTCGGTAGCGAGCTGAGCTGGAACCAGGGACCGTGGCGTGCCTCGGTGGGCGCGGTTCGCTACATGAAGCAGGACGACGTGGCCGCCAACGAAACCGCTACCCCCGGTTACACCCTGGTCGATGCGCACCTGGCGTGGCACAAGGACACCGCGCAAGGCAACGCCTGGGAAATCTTTTTGGACGGCAGCAACCTGCTCGACAAGGAAGCCCGCCCGCACACTTCGTTCCTGAAGGACCTGGCGCCGCTGCCCGGCCGCGGCGTGGCGTTCGGGGTGCGGATGTTCTTCTAGCGGATGTATTTCTATAAGTGCCCCGCCCGTCGATAGCGACGGGCGGGGGTAATGATGACCATGCCTGGCAACAGGACTTCGGGCATTACAGGACGCGTCCCATGTAGACCGCCTCGTGGCCATACCCGCACACCTGCTCGGCCAGCGCCCCAGTCATCGGCAGCGCCTCGAACCCGAGCCGTTGCCAGTACCGCGCCGCCCCCGGAACCGCGACCAGCTCGACACGCTGCAGGCCAATCCGCCGGGCCGCATCCAGTGCGCTGTCGACCAGTCGCAGGCCGAATCCCGTACCCGCCGCCGTCGACGACACCGACAGGTCATGCACGTAGAGGACGCGGTCCGCATCGTCGGGCGGGGCATCGAGCACTGTATCCACCGCCGGAGGCCTGCCGCTGGGCCAGGGGTGGGCAAGGATGTAACCGCACAGCTCGCCGTCGCGCTCGGCGACCCGGCAGCAACCCTCGGCGATATCGAGCCGACTGGCGAACGCCACCGACGCATCGCGCAATGCCGGCGCGTAGGCCGATGCCTGCAGGGCCAATGCGGCGGGCAGATCGGTCGGCCGGAACGGGCGAAGGCAGCCGTCGCTGGCTGAGTCAACACTCATGTGCGCGGATCCGGTGCGCTATTACCCGGCGTTGGCGGCGCATTGCGCGCACACGCCGTGGACTTCCAGCGTCTGCGCGCGCGGCACGAAGCCCTGGGCGCGGGCGCGGGCCTCCAACGCCTCGACGATGGAGTCGTCTTCCAGCTCGGTCGCCGACTGGCAGGTGTCGCAGATCAGGAACGGCACCGCGTGCTGCTCGCCACCGGGATGGTGGCAGCCCACGAACGCGTTGATCGACGCAAGCTTGTGGATGAAGCCATGCTCGAACAGGAAGTCCAGCGCGCGATACACCGTCGGCGGCGCGGCGGCATCGTGTGTCGCCTTCATCTGGTCGAGC
>DATJBR010000075.1:0-3540 GCA_035515255.1 Lysobacter sp.
TGGTCCCGGCCGCGCCCAGCAGCGCGGCGAGGGCATTGCCGTCCTTCAACGTATCCAGTGCCGCCTTGTAGGAAGACAGGACATCCGAGCCGGGCATGGCATCGGTGTGCAGGGTCGCCTGGCCGCTGATGTAGCCGGTGATGATGTCGCCCTCGTGGCGATCCTCGCTTTTGATGTCGGTGATGAAGTCCGCCCCGGCATGGGTTTCACTGACGGGCTCCAGTGGTTCGCGTCGCTGGTTGCCGCTCTTGAAGTTGTTCTTCGACTGGCCCCAGGTGGCATGGTCGCCGTGCAGGTCCCACGAGACCTCCCAGTTCTTCATCTCCTTGACGATGTCGCCCATGTCGGTCGGGGTGGGCAGCCCCATCGAGGCCAGGCACTCCTTCACCGCCTTGCCGACCGGAGAGGCGTTCATCTTCTCGACGAACTCGCGGTACTTCTCTTCCTCGATGCCGACAGTGGTCCTGAAGACCACTTCCTTGCCGGCTTCGTCCCGGGCCGGCTTGTGCACGAAGGATTTGTCGGCGGTCACGCGCATGTCCAGCGAGCTGTACAGCAACATCAGCTTGTGCAGCTTGAACAGCGTGCTGAGCGCGTTCGTCGCCTTGGCCGCGGCGCCCATCGCCCCTCCCGCCGCGTCGGCTTGCCCCTGGCCGAGGCCGAACACGTTTTCCATGGTCTTCTTGTTGGCATCGTAGACATCCGGGCTGCTGTACAGATCCTTGGTCACGGCGCAGCCGGAGGCAGGGCCAGCGGCGTGGGCTGCGGGGAACACCAGGCCGATCAGGTCGTCGATGGGAACCCGGCGGCTGGCCGTGGACGACGCCGGCGTCGATGCCCCGCCCGTCAGGGCATGCGCCATCGCGGTGTTGAGGACGAACAGTTCCAGGTGGGTCAGGGCGTACTGCTCGGCCGGCCAGTCCGGTGATGACAGGTCGAGCGCGGGTCGCTGCTGTGCGGCCATGGCGTGGAGGACCCGCGCGGCTGCCGCGCCGGGTGTCCTGGGATCCTTGAGCGACTTCCCGACCCACGCCTGCACGCTGTCGCGCATCGACGCGGCGGGGTGCCGGTCCTTCGGGAACGGGTAGCCGAAGTCGTTGAGCATCATCGCCACCTCGGCCAAACGAAGGCGCGAACTGCTGCCTTTGCGTGCACCATCCATGGCCAGCATCACCAGCTCCGGCGCAATGACATACAGGCCGCCGTCATCGGGCAACGGTGCGTCGTCATCGAGGACGGTCGCACCGACCGACTCCAGCACCGAGCGCGTCGCCGCCTTCTGTTGCTGCCAGTCGTCCGACAACAGTTTTTCGACCAGCTTGGCCTCGCGACCTGAAATCCTGATCGGCTCGTCGACTGCCCTGCGATTTCCGCTATCGGACGGGAGCAGTTCGATAAACAGCATGCTCATCGCGATCACGACCGCGCCAGCGGCGCTGGCGGTCACGATCCGTCGATGCGGCAGCCACCGGTAGAACCGCCGCAGCGCGGAGAACGCGGTGCCGCGCAGCCACTGCCAGGTGGCGGGAACCGCCCGCAGGAAGATGAACCTGCCGAGAATGGCCAGCAGGGAATACAGCCGCCGGGCCAGGAACCACAGCCCCTTGCCGATGGCGATCGCGGTGTCTTTCAGGGTTTGTTTCCAGTCCGTCATCACGTGGGGCAACCCGATTGGAGGGTGAGAGCGGCACGGGTCGAACGGCGCCCCGGCCGTGCCCGGCAATCCGGACAATCCATCCACGAGATTTGGCGGCGGGAACTGACAGTCACCCGTTTGGCCGCTCGCCCGCTGTGCGGGGCTCAGGTGTCCATCACCCGGCCCGGGACATCGCCATGCAGCAGGTTTCACCGGGCTCGGACAGGTGCGGTAACCGCGCGATTTCCGCGGCCAGCGTGGCCTTCATTGCCGTATCGCCCATGTCGTGCGCCAGCGGCAACACGACATCCCGCGCAAGTCATGCTGCGTGTTCGAGCGGGCTATCTGCCTGATCGTCCCGCCGGGCGGAAGGTGACGCCAGACGGGAGTGGCATCATCCGTTGGAAGGTGGCGCCTCGTGTTTCATGCTCGCCGGCATGCCACCCGATACCGGCGTGGATGCAGGCAGGGGATCTGGCGACGGAAACGATTCCGGTGCCTTCCATCGGTGGGCGCCGGTGGCTCGGCTCAGTCCAGGTGCGAGGCGTCATTGTCGCGATACCGGCCCAGGCGCCGGTCCAGCGCGCCAAACAGTTTCTTGAGCCGCCGCGTGAATTTTCCTCGCGTGGTTTTTCGCCGTTTTTCATCCTCGCTGGTCAGCCAGGCAATCTGGATGACGCGGCGCTCGCCTTCATGGGGCAGATGGCCGTGGAACGAATTGTCGGCGCGACAGAAAGCGACAAGGTTCCCGTATACCGGCCGGACTTCGGGCGCGACCATATCGTCAATGTTGTCCGCGCGCGAGAGAAAGCGCAGGCAGCCATCGCTGGTGTCGGGCCACGATGGGTTGAGGTAAATCAGGGCCGTGGCGACTTTCGAACGGCTGTCGGTATGGATCGTGCCGTGACGGCGGTTCAGTGATCGGCAGATCGTTGCCAGGGTCGGGTGCTGGTGGAGGTTCTCGATGCCCAATCGACGGCCAATCGCATCGGCGAATCCGGGGGAGACAAGCTCATCGACCAGCGCGTTGATGGAGGGGCCGCAATCCTTGGCTTCGTGGGGGAAAAATCCGGCATTGGCATAGCGTGGAAAATCGATTTCCAGCCTCGCGCGCGCGTATTCGGGTAACTGGCCCGTGGCAATCAGCAGCGCGAAGGGTTGACGCCGCACCAGCGTGTCGTCCCGGTCGAGCGTGGCGGTGTCCAGAAGATCCATGAGGCAAGGCCTGCCTGCGGAATTCGTAGGGTCATGCTAATGCACAGGGAGCGTGCGCCTGGTAAAGACGGCGGGCATTCGGTTACTGCGGGCCGATTGCCGCAGACCCGCTATTGCGGGTCGCGGCTCACCAGCAGGTCGAAGGGGCGCGGCAGCCGGCTCAGAACAGCAGCGACGACATCCGGCGGCGGTAGCGCCCGACCAGGGCAGCGTCTTCGGTCACGCGGAACGCATCGATCAGGGCGGTGCGCGGCAGGCCACCGTCGAAATTGCGGTCGCGAGTCAGCATTTCGATGAACTGTTCCAGCGCGGCCTCGGGTTCGCCGACGACGATGTGGCGCGCGCCGAGCAGGTGACGCGCACGCAGATCGTCGGGATTGGCGGTGATCGCCTGCTGCAACACTTCCATCGCCGGCGCGTCCTTCGCCAGCGCCGCGAACCCGAGCCGCGCACGGGCGATCACGGTACGGTCGTCGGTTGCCAGGTTGGCCGGCAAGGCATCGAGCAGGCGTGTCGCCTCGTCGCCTTCGCCGGTCTGCAGCAGCGCGACGGCGAGATCCAGCCGGAGTTCGGCGTTGTCGGGCGCTTCGGCAACCGCCGTGCGCAGGCGTGCCACTTCGGCCTGCGGGTCGAGCGGTGCGACGTCCGTCTCGGCGTCATCGGCCAACGGTGCTTCGCCCGGCTCGACG
>DATJBR010000076.1:0-2216 GCA_035515255.1 Lysobacter sp.
TTCACGTACTCCATGCCGACGTGGCCCAGGCCCTGTACGGCGTAGCTGTACTTGCCGACTTCCTCGTCGCCGAAGCGCTTGTTCAGCGATGCCAGCAGGCCCTGCAGGGTGCCGTAGGCGGTGAACGGCGACGGATCGCCCGAGCCGCCATGGACCTGGTGCACGCCGGTGACGTACTCGGTCTCGCGGAACACGAACTCCATGTCGTTGACATCGATGCCGACGTCCTCGGCGGTGATGTAGCGGCCGCCCAGCGACTCGACGAACTGGCCGAACGCGCGGAACAGCACTTCCGACTTGTCGGTGGCCGGGTTGCCGATGATCACGGCCTTGCCGCCGCCCAGGTTGAGCCCGGCGACCGCGTTCTTGTACGTCATGCCACGCGACAGGCGCAGCACGTCGTTGAGTGCTTCGGCTTCGGACTTGTACGGCCACATGCGGGTGCCGCCCAGCGCAGGGCCGAGCGTGGTGTTGTGGATCGCGATAATGGCCTTCAGGCCCGCGTCCTTGTTGTGGCAATACACGATCTGCTCGTGGCCGCTGGTGTCCAGTGTTTCAAAAATCATCGGGGGCTCCGCGTCGGCATCGAATGCGCGTATGCGCAAGCGCCGACATTCTGGTAAGTCGTTGAATCCGTTTGGATTCGCCGTTGCAGGCAAGGCATGCCAGGCCGCAGGGGCGCTAGTCTAATCCAATACCGCGACCCCCGTCCCACAACGCGGTGGCACTGGTCGGGAGGCTCGGCGGTAGGGTAAAGGCGGGTCCGCAAGGTGACCGAAGGCCCGCGCGGGGCGTCCGGACCCCCGCGGTACAATCGCGGGATCCCGAATCGTCATTGGATCGAGCGCGTCATGAGCACCCCCGCCAGCCAGCTTCCCCAGACCGAAACTGCCCACCGCACGCCGTTGCGCTTCGTCACCGCCGCCAGCCTGTTCGACGGCCACGACGCGGCGATCAACATCATGCGCCGGCTGATCCAGGCGCAGGGCGCGGAGGTCATCCACCTGGGCCACAACCGCTCGGTGGAAGACGTGGTCCGCGCCGCGCTGCAGGAAGACGCCGACGCCATCGCGCTGTCGTCCTACCAGGGCGGCCACGTGGAATACCTGAAGTACATGGTGGACATGCTGAAGGAGCGCGACGCCGCGCACATCCGCGTGTTCGCCGGCGGCGGCGGCACCATCACGCCCGAGGAGATCCGCGAGCTGCAGGCCTACGGCGTGGAGCGCATCTACCACCCCAACGACGGCATGAAGATGGGTCTGGTGGAGATGATCGAGGACGTCGTGCGCCGCGCGCAGGAGGCCCGTGTCGGCGCCGATGCGCCGAAGGCCGCGCCCGCGATCACCGACGAGATCGCGATCGGCAAGATGCTCACCGCGATCGAGGAAGACCAGTTCGACGACCACGCGCTCGCCTCGCTGCGTAAGCAGTGGCAGCTGGCCGGCAGCAAGACCCCGGTCATCGGCATCACCGGCACCGGCGGCGCGGGCAAGTCCTCGGTCACTGACGAACTGTTGAACCGCTTCCTCGCCCACTTCCCGGACATGCGCCTGGCGGTGATCTCGGTCGACCCGACCCGCCGCCGCACCGGTGGCGCGCTGCTGGGCGACCGCATCCGCATGAACTCGCTGCGCTCCAAGCGCGTGTACATGCGCTCCATGGCGACCCGCCGCCAGCACGCGGCGACCAACATCGTGCTCAAGGACAGCATCGGTTTCCTGAAAGGCCTGGGCTACGACCTGGTGATCGTGGAGACCGCCGGCATCGGCCAGAGTGACTCGGAGATCGTCGACCTGGTCGACTTCCCGATGTACGTGATGACCAGCGACTTCGGCGCGCCCAGCCAGCTGGAGAAGATCGACATGCTCGACTTCGCCGAACTGGTGGTGCTCAACAAGTACGACAAGCGCGGCGCGGAAGATGCCCTGCGCGACATCCGCAAGCAGTGGAAGCGCAACCGCGTCGCCTTCCAGACCAAGGATGAAGACGTCCCCGTCTACCCGACTATCGCCAGCCAGTTCAACGACCCCGGCATCAGCTGGATGTTCGCCAACCTGTGCCGCCTGATGCGGGAGAAATTGGGCATGGATAGGAGCCCCGATGTAGGAGCGGCTTCAGCCGCGACCGAGCAGAACGTTGGGGGCGATGTACAGGTCGCGGCTGAAGCCGCTCCTACAGGGGCTGGGCACCCGCGTGGGATGTCGAAGGAAAAT
>DATJBR010000077.1:0-2274 GCA_035515255.1 Lysobacter sp.
TCGGGGAGCGCCCCGCGCATCGCACCGGTTATCCGGTCAAAGCGGCAGGAACTCGCGATTGAACCGCATCGTCGAGTGCGCGCCGTTTTCCAGGGTGATGTCGAGTTCGAACCGCAGGGTGTCGGGCAGGCTCACCTGCACGGTGCCGAGGTAGTCGAGCAGGTCGCCGCTGTGCAGTTCGCGCAGCTCGATGACGTGGCGTTGGCCGCGCAGGTCGGTGGCGGTGGCGGTGATCCGGGCCGGTACCGAGGTTTCCTCACTGGATTCCCCTTGGCGCAAGCCCACCAGCAACATCACCTGGTTGTGGGCGCGGGCGATGCCGTACTTGTCCGCGACCAGTTCGCCCAACAGTGCGGTCTGCAGCACCGTGGCGCGCACGGTGGTGCCGCCGATGCGTGCGGTGGTTTCCTGCTGGTTCGCGGAGGGTGCCGGGTTGCCCGCGGCCGGGGTGGAAGGCTCGGCCGAGCAGCCCAGCAACAGGGCCGTGCCCAGCAGCAGCGTGAGGGTAGTGCGCAAGGTTGTACTCCTGATGGATGTGGGGGGTGTTGCAACCGTAGCGATGTCGGGCGTGGCGTCAGTCATCGTTCGCCGCCGACAGCTCGCGTCCACGCAATGTCGCGGCGGTTACCGCCCGATCGACCAGTTCGCGCAGTCCGCCCTGTTCGAACGTTTCGATCGCGGCTTGGGTGGTGCCGCCGGGGGAGGTGACTTTTTTTCGCAGCACATCGGCGGGCTCGTCCAGCTCGGTCAGCATCCGGGCCGCGCCCAGCAGGGTCTGGTTGGCGAGCTGGCGCGCGGTGTCGGCCGGCAGGCCCTGCTTGACGCCGGCGGCCTGCATCGCCTCGGCCAGCAGGAACACATAGGCCGGGCCGCTGCCGGAAACGGCAGTGACGGCGTCCATCTGGCCTTCGTCCTCGATCCACACCGTCGGCCCGACCGCGTCCAGCAGGCGCGCGGCCTGGTCGCGCTGGATGGCATCCACCTGCGGATTCGCGAACAGGCCGGTGATGCCGGCGCCAAGCAGCGCGGGGGTGTTGGGCATCGCCCGCACCACCGCGATGCCACCGCCGAGCCAGTCCGACAGCTGGCCGGAGGTGATGCCGGCCGCGATCGAGATGGCCACCGGCTGCGCAATCCGGGCGGTGGTGGCGATTTCGGCGCACACCGCGCGCATGACCTGCGGCTTGACCGCGAGCAACCAGACCGTCGCGCCATCAACGGCTTCCGCGGCGGTGGCGAAGCCGCGCACACCGAAATCGGCCTGCAGCGATTCCCGCAGCGCCTGCACCGGCTCGGCAACCCGCACGCGTGCCGGGTCAGCGCCGCGCGCGATCATCCCGCCGATCAGGCTGCGCGCCATGTTGCCGCCGCCGATGAAGGCGACGGTGGGGGACTCGGCCTGGTTGGCTGGAGGTTTCATGTGGGGGCCTTCGATAGGAATCAGCGCCCAGTGTAAGAGTGCGCGCCGCGTGGTGCCTGCGGAGCCTTGTTCGTGGCGAAACCGCTATCCCGGCGAGCGCGCGCCGAACAGCGCCGTGCCGATCCGCACCATCGTCGCGCCCTCGGCGATCGCGATCGCGGCATCGGCGCTCATCCCCATCGACAAGGTATCGACCTGCGGATACGTCGCCTGCAATTGCTCGAACAGACCGCGCGTGCGACGGAAGGTCGGGCGGGCCAGCTCCGGGTCGTCGTGCGGGGTCGGGATCACCATCAAACCGCGCAGACGGAGGTTCGGCTCGGCGGCGACCAACGCGGCCAGCGCGTCGATCTGCCCGGGGCGACAACCGTGCTTGCTCGCCTCGTCGTCGATGTTGACCTGGATCAGAACGTTCAGCGGACCGCGTGCGGAGTCGCGATGCCTGGCCAGTGCACCGACCAGTTTCGGCCGGTCCAGGGTCTGCACCCAGTCGAACAGTGCAGCGGCATCGCGCGCCTTGTTCGACTGCAGATGACCGATCAGGTGCCATTCCAGCCCGGCCGACAACCGGCCCAGTTCGGCCTGCTTGGCCTGCGCCTCCTGCACGTAGTTCTCGCCGAAGGCACGCTGGCCACGGCCGGCCAGTTCGGCGATGGCCGTCGCCGGCTGGGTCTTGCTGACCGCAAGCAGACGCGGCGTTGGCCGGCCGGAGACATTTGCTGCGTTTTCAAGCATTCGGACGGTATCGTCCAGGGCATGCGTCGGCACGTCGTTGGTCCTGTGATGGAGGGCTGGATTGGCGGCGCGGATCCGGGGCTATACTGCCGCCCAGGGCTCATCCGTACCAACCGCAA
>DATJBR010000078.1:0-8497 GCA_035515255.1 Lysobacter sp.
GCCGACAACATCAAGGGCAAGATCGGCGAGAACCTGCGCGCCGTGCTGGACCGGCTGCCGCTGAACCGCACGCTGACCACGATCAAGCTGGACGTCGACGTGGGCCGCGTGCCGACCGAGCTGGTCCTGCGCGAGCAGCACGTGGACGATCTGCGCGGCCTGTACACGCGCTATGGCTTCAAGCAGGCGTTGCGCGATCTGGACGGCGGTCCGGGTGACGCCGCGAGCGGCACCGGCAGCGTGCGAAACACCGCCGCCGGTTACGCCCGCAGCACTGCGCCGGCGGCCAACGCACCGGACCCGGCGCTGGCTGCACCCGGCGAGTACGAAGGCGTGATGACGCGCGAGCAACTGGATGTCTGGGTCGCGAAGCTGCAGGCCGCCGACGAGTTTGCCCTCGATACCGAGACCGACTCGCTCGATGCGATGCGCGCCAACCTGGTCGGGTTGAGCTTCGCGATCGAACCCGGCCGCGCCTGCTACATCCCGGTCGGCCACGACTACCCCGGCGCGCCCGCGCAGCTGCCGCGCCAGGAGGTGCTGGACGCGCTGCGCCCGCTGCTGGAAGACCCCGGCAAGCGCAAGATCGGCCAGCATGGCAAGTACGAGATGCACGTGCTGCGCCGCCACGGCGTGCGGATGCGCGGCTACAGCGACGACACCATGCTGGAAAGCTTCGTCCACAACGCCACCGCCAGCCGCCACGATATGGACTCGCTGGCCTTGCGCTACCTCGGCTACCAGACCACCAAGTACGTCGATGTCGCCGGCAAGGGCGCCAAGCAGATCACCTTCAACCAGGTCGCCGTCGACGATGCCGTGAAGTACGGCGCCGAGGACGCCGACATCACCCTGCGCCTGCACCGCGTGCTGTCGGCGAAGCTGGCGGCCGAACCGGCGCTGGAGCAGGTCTACCGCGAAATCGAAATCCCGCTGGTGCCGGTGCTTGAACGCATCGAGTCGAACGGCGTGCTGGTCGATGCCGACGAACTGCGCCGGCAATCGGTCGACCTGGGCAAGCGCATACTCGCCGCGCAGCAGAAGGCCACCGAACTGGCCGGGCGCACGTTCAATCTGGATTCGCCGAAACAGGTCTGCGCGTTGCTGTTCGAGGACCTCAAGCTGCCGGCGCTGGTGAAGACCCCCAAGGGCCAGCCGTCGGCCAACGAGGAGGCGCTGGAGGCGATCGCCGACCTGCACGAGCTGCCGCGGGTGATCCTGGACTACCGCGGCCTGGCCAAGCTGCGCAGCACCTATACCGACAAGCTGCCGCAGATGATCAACCCCGACACCGGCCGCGTGCACACCAGCTACCACCAGGCCGGTGCGGCGACGGGCCGGCTGGCGTCCTCCGACCCGAACCTGCAGAACATCCCGATCCGCACCGTGGATGGCCGCCACATCCGTACCGCCTTCATCGCCCCGGAAGGCCGCCGCATCGTCGCCTGCGACTACTCGCAGATCGAACTGCGGATCATGGCCCACCTGTCGGGCGACGAGGGCCTGCTGCGCGCGTTCGCCGCCGGTGACGACATCCACCGCGCCACCGCCGCGGAAGTGTTCGGCAAGCCGATCGGCGAGGTCAGCGGCAACGAGCGCCGCGCGGCCAAGGCGATCAACTTCGGCCTGATGTACGGCATGAGCGCGTTCGGCCTGGCCAAGCAGCTGGATGTGTCGCGCGGCGAGGCGCAGGACTACATCGGCCTGTATTTCAGCCGCTACCCCGGCGTGCGCGAGTTCATGGACAACACCCGCCAGCAGGCACGCGAGCGCGGCTACGTGGAGACCGTGTTCGGCCGCCGCCTGTACCTGGACAACATCGACGCCCGCAACCAGGGCCTGCGCGCCGGTGCCGAGCGGGCGGCGATCAACGCGCCGATGCAGGGCACCGCGGCCGACATCATCAAGCGCGCGATGATCGACATCCACGGCTGGTTGGAGCCACATGCCGACCGCGCACTGATGATCCTGCAGGTGCATGATGAGCTGGTGTTCGAGGTCGATACCGGTTTCGTCGACACCCTGCTGGCCGAAGTCGGCGCGCGGATGATCGCCGCCGCGCAATTGCGCGTGCCGCTGGTCGTGGACAGCGGAGTCGGCGCGAACTGGGATGAAGCCCACTGACGCGTCGTGCGGAACCGAGCACGGACGACCCCGCCGGATAATGGCCGCTTGGCGACCGGCGAGGGTGACCCATCCGGTCGGAAATCGACCCCGGTTGGCGATTGGCCGGTTTACCGCGAAGCTGACGGGCGGTTTCGGCAAAGTCTGTCGGCGGAGTCCGATTAACGGAGTTTTAACGGCGTGTTGGCCGAAGTTGCCGCTATGAATCGTCCCTGAATTTTTTCGATTCGCTGACGGCATCTTCACGAACCATCCATGTGGATAGTGGTCATATGCTCGCGACAGGTGCAACGCCTGTCGCAGATCTCTCCCTCCCCTGGAGTGATCCCGGAGCAAAAGCCCCTCCCCAGGCTTAGCTCCACCAGCCCCGCCGGCCCCCCCTGCCTGCGGGGCTTTTTATTGCCTTGGTGTAACGTCCGCAGCGGTGGCAGCAATGCCGGACCGTGGATCCCGACCATGCCCAGTCTGTTCGAATTGTCGTTTCCCTGGTGGGAGTTCGTGCTGCGTTCCGTGGCGGTGTATGTCGCGGTGATGGTGCTGGTGCGATTGTCGGGCAAGCGCGCAGTGGGCCAGTTCACCCCGTTCGACCTGGTGCTGCTGATCCTGGTCGGCAACGCGGTGCAGAACGGCATGAACGGCGGCGACAACTCGCTGACCGGCGCCCTGCTGCTGGTCGTCAGCCTGATGGTGCTGAACTACGCCGTGGCCTGGCTGTCGGCGCGCTACCCGGCCGTACGCAAGCTGGTGGAAGGCAGTCCGGTCGAACTGGCGCGCGATGGCCACATCTTTCGCGACGTGCTCAAGCGCGAACTGGTCAGCCGTGCCGACTTCGACAAGGCGATGCGCGAATCCAGTTGCATGGACCTGGACCAGATCAAGCTGGCATTGCTGGAGACCAACGGCCGCATCTCCATCGTGACCTACCGCGACGCGGAGAAATGATCCCCCGCATTCCGATTTACAGCTCCTGGTGCCGGTGCTCCGGTCTCAGCCCAGTTCGGAGAGCCAGTCGCGCGGCCGCAGGTAATCCGCCAGCCGTGCCTCGGCGCTGTCGGGCTCGGGGTTGAAGCCGTATTCCCAGCGCACCAGCGGCGGCAGGCTCATCAGGATCGATTCGCTGCGCCCGCCGGACTGCAGGCCGAACAGCGTGCCGCGGTCCAATACCAGGTTGAACTCGACGTAGCGGCCGCGGCGATACAGCTGGAACTGGCGCTCGCGCTCGCCGTACGTCGTGTCCTTGCGCCGCTCCACGATCGGCAGGTAGGCATCGAGGAAGCCGTCGCCGACCGCACGCAGGTAACCGAAATCGTCCTCGAAATCCGCGCTCAGGTCGTCGAAGAACAGCCCGCCGACACCGCGGGTTTCATTGCGGTGCTTGACGAGGAAGTACTCGTCGCACCACTGCTTGTGGGCGTCGTAGCGGGCCTCGCCGCCGAAGGGTTCGCACAGCTCGCGCGCGGTGCGGTGCCAGTGCAGGACGTCCTCGTCGAACGGGTAGAACGGGGTCAGGTCGAAGCCGCCGCCGAACCACGAGGCGACCGTCTTGCCGTCGCGCATCGCGCGGAAGTGGCGCACGTTGGCATGCGTGGTCGGCAGGTACGGATTGCGCGGGTGGAACACCAGCGACACCCCGATCGCGCGCCATGAGGCACCGGCCAGCTCGGGACGGCTGGCACTCGCCGAAGGCGGCAGTTTGCTGCCGGACACATCGGAGAAGCCGATGCCGGCCTGCTCGAACACGCCGCCACCGCGCAGGATCCGGGTCCGGCCGCCACCGCCTTCGGCGCGGCTCCAGAGATCCTCGGCAAAACGGGCGCTGCCGTCGGCATGCTCGACCGCCGCGCAGATGCGGTCCTGCAGGTCGGTGAGGTAGGCGCGGACGCGGTCGAAATCCCGGTCGGATTCAGGGGGCTGGGTGTGCGAAGTCATCCGGCCATTCTAGTGGAGCGGCGCGCGGCAGCCACACCCGGGCACCTGCGTTCAAGGCGGCGTGATAGTCAGGTGTCGCCGTCACTCCGCAAAGGCGACAATGGCCGTTTCCCGCTGGGCGGTGAATCCGATCCGGATCCACCGCCCCTGACGAGTCCCGCATGACCGATCACGCGTTCCCCGACTATCCGTTCACTCCCCGGCGGTTCGACGTCCGTCCCGGGATTGCGATGAGCTACCTCGACGAGGGCCCGGGCGCGGTGGATGGGGCCGATCCCGAGGTGGTCGTGATGCTGCACGGCAATCCGTCGTGGAGCTTCTACTGGCGGCACCTGGTGCTCGGCCTGCGGGATCGCTACCGCTGCATCGTGCCGGACCACGTGGGCATGGGGTTGTCGGACAGGCCGGACGATGCGCCCGGTGCATCGCCCCGCTACGACTACACGTTGCAATCGCGGATCGACGACCTGGACGCATTGCTGCGCCACCTCGGCATCACCGGGCCGGTGACGCTGGCGGTGCACGACTGGGGCGGGATGATCGGGTTCGGCTGGGCGTTGCGGCACATGCCGCAGGTCAAGCGGCTGGTGGTGCTCAACACGGCGGCGTTCCCGTTGCCGTCGGCCAAGCGGATGCCGAAGCGGCTGAGCTTCGGGCGCGATTCGCGGATCGGCGGCTTCCTGATCCGCGCCTTCAACCTGTTCGCGCGCGGCGCGGCGTGGATGGGCACGCGGCGCTCGCTGCCCGCGGAGGTGCGCCGCGGCTACATCGCGCCTTACAACGGCTGGACCAACGCGATCAGCACGTTGCGCTTCATGCAGGACATACCGCTGGCCGAGGGCGATCGCGCCTGGGCGCTGGTGGCCGAGTCCGGCCGGCGGTTGCCCGACTATGCGGATCGGCCCGTTTTCATCGGCTGGGGCCTGCGCGATTTCGTGTTCGACAAGCACTTCCTGAAGGGCTTCACCGACGCGCTGCCGGGCGCCCAGCTGCAGGCGTTCGAGGACGCGGGGCATTACGTGCTGGAAGACAAGCACGAAGTGCTGGTGCCGGCGATACGGCGGTTCCTGGACGAGCATCCGCTGCGCCACGACTGAGCGGTCGGTGACGGTGTGCACGGCCTCGAGGCAACGTTCCGTTGCCGGCATTATCAGGGCGAGATGAAGTGCTGATGTCCGGTTGGTCTGCCGGGCGTCGTACTTATTGGCTCTCAATCACGCTCGACAGGGAAAACAGTCATGGAAAGGAAGTTGAAAGCAGCGGGCAGGCTCCGGTTCCAGGGAGTGATCGCGCTGCTGGCGCTGGTGTTTGCTACCCCCATCGCGTTCGCAAGTACCGGTAGCCGAGCCGCACCACCGCCCCCCACCGTGACATCGCCGAGTCCGAACTCGCGTTTGCCGGATCCCCGCAAAGTCACCATCAAAGGCAACGGGACGTCATTGGCACACGTCATGCTCAGGATCGACGTTTCCCATGTCGCCAACGGCAGGCGCGTGGATGCGAAACGTGGCAATAACAGGGGCAACCTGGGCGTCTCCGTTCCCGCCAACGGGCAGGGCTGGCAGGTGGAAATGGAGTTGCCAAAAATGGACCGGGGCTGGGTCGATGTCCGCTATACAATTACGGCGCAGCAGTTCTGGAACAAGGAGCGTTTCCAGGATCACATCAGTGGAGATGGTTCCACCAAGGTCACGTTCGACGTGTTCCCGCAGGCCCAGCCCGAGCCGCTGCCGGTCGCGCCACCGCCGCCGGTAATCCAGACGCCCACATCAGGGACTTTGCTGAGACGGGAGCCAAACATCCATATCACCGGCACGGGTACGCCAGGCAACCAGGTGCATGTGTCGACCCAACTGTTCTACGCGATGGAAAGCAGTCCCAGCCACGAACGCAAGAACGGCGGCATATCGCAGAAAGTGACTGTCGAGAAAAACGGGACGTGGCAGACCTATCTTGGATACGGCGGCTTCACGGAGCCCACCTACGTGAACGCCCGGGTGCGTATCGTGGCGAAGGAAACCCATCGGGAAAAATCCTCGCTCGTCTCCCACGAGACCATCCGCGAAGTGCCGGTCGAAGTGCCTGCCAAACGCGCGCCGACACAGGCCGAGATCAGGCAGGCGGCCATCGCCTCGGCGGTGCCGGCCGACAAGGTGGCCGAGATCCAGCGTCGCGAGGTAATGACCTCCGGGGTGCGCGAGGCATTGCTGCGGCCCATGACGAGGATCACCGCTCCTGTCAACAACAGCAGTGTGGGCGAGACGCTCAATGTCAGTGGCACGGCGGCACCGGGCAGCAATCTGCAAGTCGGCGTCAAACGGGTGCTCCAGTCCGCGCGCCCAGAAAAGGGCAAGCCGGTGGTGCGCCGCCCTGCGGCCACGCAGGATCTAGGCACCTTCACGGCCAAGGCCAACAGCAAGGGTGAGTGGAAGATCAGGGCGGTTGCCTTGCCGGCCGTAAGGGAGTCGGCGAATGCTCCGGCCATCGAGATCACGGTCGTGGAGCTTCTTGCGGGTGGCAAGCAATCAACGCCGCACACCATCACCGTCAAGCAGGGGCGCTGAAACCAGAGTGTGTGAATCCCTGCCCGACCCGGTCGGGCAGGGATTCCATGAGTGGCAATGTGCGGCAACGAGGCCGTGTGGTTGCATGGCCGGCTGCTCTTTTCCTGGCCACGCTGGCTTGCTACCCACTGGATCGTGGTTGGTGATGTCCAAGCCATCGAGACATGCGGCTACATCCACAAAGCCTTTGCGGCCGGGCCATCAAAGCCCTGTGCCATCCAGCCGCCGCTTACAATTTGCGGCATGACCGATTCATGCAACATCGCCGCGGCATTGCCGCGCTTGGCTGCGTCACAACCGGACCACATCGCGATGCGGTGCCCCGGCTCGCGCGGTGCCGATGGGCTGGCGCGCTATGACGTCACCCTGAGCTATGCCGAACTGGATGCGCGCAGCGATGCGATCGCAGCGGGGCTGGCCAAGCGCGGAGTGGGGCGTGGCACGCGCACGGTGGTGATGGTGCGGCCGTCGCCGGAGTTTTTCCTGTTGATGTTCGCGCTGTTCAAGGCCGGTGCGGTGCCGGTGCTGGTCGATCCGGGTATCGACCGGCGCGCGCTGCGGCAATGCCTGGACGAGGCGCAGCCGCAGGCGTTCATCGGCATCCCGCTGGCGCACCTCGCCCGCAAGCTGCTGGGCTGGGCGAAGTCGGCGCGGATCACCGTCACCACCGGGGCGCGGGCGTGGTTGAGCGAGACGACGTTGGCGCAGGTGGAGCGCGAGGGAGCGGGTGCCGCGGCGCAACTGGCGCCGACCGCGCCGGACGACGTCGCCGCGATCCTGTTCACCAGCGGCTCCACCGGGGTTCCGAAAGGCGTGGTCTACCGGCATCGCCATTTCGTCGCCCAGGCCGCGATGCTCCGTGACGCGTTCGGGATCGTGCCCGGCGGGGTCAACCTGCCAACGTTCCCGCCGTTCGCGTTGTTCGACCCGGCGCTCGGCGTGACATCGGTCATTCCCGACATGGACCCGACGCGGCCGGCGAAGGCCGACCCGCGCAGGCTGCATGACGCGATCGCGCGTTTCGGTATCGACCAGCTGTTTGGTTCGCCGGCCCTGGTCACGGTACTGGCGCGGTACGGCAAGCCGTTGCCGACACTGAAGCGGGTGATGTCGGCCGGCGCGCCGGTGCCGGCGGACGTGGTCGCGACGTTGCGGCATTTGCTGCCGGACGACGCTGGCTTCTGGACGCCGTACGGCGCGACCGAGTGCCTGCCGGTGGCGATGGTCGAAGGGCGCGAACTGGAGGCGACGCGCACGGCGACCGAGGCCGGCGCCGGTACCTGCGTCGGTCGACCGGTGGCGCCAAACGAGGTGCGGATCATCGGCATCAGCGATGCGGCGATCGCGACCTGGTCGGACGACTTGTGCCTGCCGACTGGTGAGGTCGGCGAGATCACCGTTGCCGGCCCGACCGTCACCGATACCTATTTCAACCGCGATGCGCAGACACGGCTGGCGAAGATCCACGAGGTGTTGCCGGTGCCTGCGAGCACGGTCGATGCAACGGATGCAGTTGGGCGCGTCGTCCATCGCATGGGCGATGTCGGCTATCTCGACGCGCATGGGCGGTTGTGGTTCTGCGGCCGCAAGTCGCACCGGGTCGAGACCGGCGCCGGGCCGCTGTACACCGAGCAGGTCGAGCCGGTGTTCAACACCCACCCCGACGTGCGGCGCACCGCCTTGATCGGCGTCGGCGAACCGGGCGCGCAGGCGCCGGTGCTGTGCGTCGAGCTGGCCGAAGGCATGCATCGCCGCGAGTGGCCGCGGATCAAGCGCGAGCTGGGCGAGATCGCCGCCGCCCATCCGCACACCGCAGGCATTGCCCGCTTCCTGCGGCATGCAGGCTTCCCGGTCGATATCCGCCACAACGCCAAGATCGG
>DATJBR010000079.1:0-6512 GCA_035515255.1 Lysobacter sp.
CGCGCGCTCGCAGCACATCCTCTGCCAGGGTCGCGGCTCAGCCGCCAACTCGGTGATCTGCTACGTGCTGGGCGTGACCGAGATCGACCCGGCGCTGATGGGCATGCTGTTCGAGCGTTTCATCTCGAAGGAGCGCGACGAACCGCCGGACATCGACATCGACTTCGAGCACGAGCGCCGCGAGGAAGTGCTGCAGTACGTGTTCAACCGCTACGGCCGCGAACGCGCTGCCTTGACCGCCGTGGCCACGCAATACCACGGTCGCGGTGCAGTGCGCGATGTCGGTCGCGCACTCGGCCTGCCACAGGACATGGTCGGGGAGCTCGCCGGCACGATGAACCGCTGGAGCGGCGAGGCGCCCATGGCCGAGCACCTGCGCGAGCGCGGCTTCGACCCCGACTCGCCGGTGCTGCGACAGGTGATCGCGCTGACCACCGAACTGATCGGCTTCCCGCGCCATCTGTCGCAGCACCCCGGCGGCTTCGTCATTTCCGAGCACCCGTTGCACACGCTCGTGCCGGTGGAAAACGCGGCGATGGACAACCGCACGGTGATCCAGTGGGACAAGGACGACCTGGATGCGATCGGCCTGATGAAGGTCGACTGCCTGGCGCTGGGCATGCTGACCGCAGTGCGCAAGACCCTCGACCTGCTGCGCGCCAGCGGCCGGCGCGACCTGACCCTGACCGACATTCCCATCGAGGATGCCAAGACCTACGACATGATCAGCCGTGCCGACACCATCGGCGTGTTCCAGATCGAATCGCGCGCACAGATGGCGATGCTGCCGCGGCTGAGACCCAGGACCTTCTACGACCTGGTGATCCAGATCGCGATCGTCCGTCCCGGCCCGATCCAGGGCGACATGGTCAACCCGTACCTGCGGCGGCGCACCGGCGAGGAACCGGTCGAGTACCCTTCCGCGGCGCTCGAGGAAGTCCTCAAGCGCACATTGGGCGTGCCGCTGTTCCAGGAGCAGGTGATGCAGATCGCGATGGTCGCCGCCGGCTACTCGGGCGGTGAAGCCGATGAACTGCGGCGCTCGATGGCGGCCTGGAAGCGTCGCGGCGGACTGGAGCCGCACCGGCAGAAACTGACCAGCGGCATGCTCCGCAATGGCTACGGCATCGACTACGCCGAGCGCATCTTCGAGCAGATCAAGGGCTTCGGCGATTACGGCTTTCCCGAATCGCACGCCGCCAGCTTCGCCCTGATCGCCTACACCAGCTCGTGGCTGAAATGCCACGAGCCGGCCGCGTTCGCCTGCGCGCTGATCAACTCCTGGCCGATGGGTTTCTACTCGCCCGACCAGTTGCTGCAGGACGCGCGCCGGCACGGCATCCGCACGCTGCCGGTGGACGTGCGCTACAGCGATGGGGACTGCGGGCTGGAAGGCCACACGCCGTCACCGCTCCCGCTTCCTGTAGGAGCGGCTTCAGCCGCGACCGGAGAATCGGTCGCCCGCACCGATTCCGGATCGCGGCTGAAGCCGCTCCTGCAACCGAATACACAACAACCCGCCATCCGCCTCGGCCTGCGGATGATCCGCGGCCTCCCGCCGGAGGCGGCCGAACGTATCCGCAGTGCCCGTGCGCAACGGCCGTTTACGGACATTCCCGACCTGTGCGCCCGCGCCCGCCTCGACCGCCGCGAGCAATCCCTGCTGGCCGACGCCGGCGCCTTGCGCGGCCTCGCCGGCCACCGCCACCGCGCCCGCTGGGCGATCGCCGGGGTCGAGCCACAACTGCCCCTGTTCGCGGATCCGTCCACGCAGGCCGAACCCGAGCGCACCGTGCTGCCGTTGCCCACCCCCGCCGAGGATATGCGTGCCGACTACGCGATGACCGGCACTACCCTGGGCCGGCATCCACTGGCGATGCTGCGCAAGACGCTCAGTGCACGGCGCTGGCGAAGCTCGGGCGAGATCGCGACCCTCGCGCACGGCCGCAACGTCCGCGTCGCCGGTCTGGTCACGCTGCGCCAACGGCCGCAGACCGCCAGCGGCGTGGTCTTCCTGACCCTGGAGGACGAACACGGCATGACCAACGTGGTGGTGTGGCGCGACCTCGCCGACCGCCAGCGGCGCGAATTGCTGGACTCGCAACTGCTCGCCGTCGAGGGCCGGCTGGAATGCAAGGACGGCGTGCGGCACCTGGTCGCAAGACGACTGGAGAACCTCACTCCACTGCTCGGCGCACTCGACACCCGTTCGCGGGATTTCCATTGATTTCCAGCCGGTCTCCGTCTTGGAGTCCCGATCCGGTCGCAGGCTCGCTCAATCACGCTGTCTCATCAGATACTCCGCCATTGCCGCAAACGCCGGCAGCGTGGTCGGATCGTTGGCAGCATTACCGGCGACCGGATGCGAGCTGAAGCGGGCAATGACCATGTCGGCCGTCGGGTCGATGTAGAGGGCCTGCCCGTGCACGCCGCGCGCCATGAACGCGCCGTGCCGGTTGTGGGTGACCCACCACATGTTGCGGTAGCTCCAGCCTTTGAGCTGCGGATATCCGGCCTTGGCGAACGCGGCCTTGTCGCCACCGCGGCGGATGTCGTCGATGGCGGCTTTCGGCAGCAGGCGCTGGCCGTTGATCATGCCGTCGTCGAGCAGCAACTGGCCGAGGCGGGCCATGTCACGCAGGCCGGCGTTGAAACCGCCGCCCGCGAACGGGGTGCCGATGGAATCCACGGTGTAATACGCGTCCTGCTCGGCGCCCATCCGGCTCCAGATGCGCTCGGACAGCAGTTGCGCAACGGACTTGCCGCTGACCCGCGCGATAATCCAGCCGAGCGCGTCGCTGTTGATCGTCTTGTAGCCGAAGGCCACGCCATGCCGGCCTTCCTTGCGCACGGTTTCGAGGTATTCGTAATAGGTACGTGGGCCGGCGTAATCGGCGGGTTTGGGCAGCGGGCTGCCGGCCGCCGAATAGCGCCAGACTTCGGAATCCGGATCGGCGTAGTTCTCGTCGTAATGCAGCCCGGTGGTCATGTCGAGCACCTGCCGGACGGTGGCATCGCCGAAGGCGCTGTGAGCGAGCTCCGGCACGATCGTGTCGACCTTCGCGGCGGCATCGAGCGTGCCGTCGGCCACCAGCATTTCACCAAGCAGTCCCGTCAGCGACTTGGTCACCGACATCGCACCGTGCTGGCCGGCCTCGTCCAGGCAGCCGGTATAGCGTTCGTAGACCACCACGCCGTGGTGCAGCACAACGATGCCATCGGTGTAGTTGGCCGCCAGCGATTGTTCCCACGTCATCGGCGCATCGCTGCCCAGCGGGGTGAAGGTGACGGCGTCGATCGCGTCATCGATGCTGCGCTTGAGCGGCACCGGCGCACCCAGGCCGCGGCTGACGTTCACCGTCGGCATGAGCTGGCGGAAGTGGCAGACGGTCCAGCGCAGCTTGGGAAAGCTGAAATAGTCCGGGTCGGAAAAGCGGATGAGCTTGTCGGCGGGTGGCGGCGAACCGGTCATCCAGCCGAGCTTCACCGGGTTGGAATCGGCAGCGGACAGCGGCGTCGCCGGCTGGGCCTGGGCGATAAGCGGTATCAGCGCCATGCCGATGATGGCGGCGTAGAGCGACGCAAGCACTTGCGTGTGGGGCCTTGCATGGCCGGCAACAGATTGGGTGTCAGAAGTGGGGCACGGCATTGACGGAACCTCCTGTCCAGATCGACGCGAGCGGTCTGCCCGAACTGGTCCAGGCCGGGAGCCGATCAACCGATTGGCACCGATATGCGCGTAGAGCAGCGTGAACGCTTCGCGTCTGCCCGGCGATGGAGGCCGATGCGGCGGATGCCGACCACTTGAAAAGGTCGTGAGCATGGCCGTCCACGACCTCATCGCTCCCTCCGGTTCGCGACTGGTGCCGGTGCCCACGAATGGAACCACCGGCACCCTCGCCAGATACAACTCCGCTGCTAGATCTTGAAGTCGTCGTAAGCAACCTGCTCTTCGGCGATGCCCAGCTTATTCAGCAGGTTGCGGGTGGCAGCGAGCATTGCCGGGGGACCGCAGAGGTAGAACTCGCAGGACGTCAGATCCGGGTGGTTCTGCAACAGGCCTTCGTGGGTAGCCTCGTGCACCAACCCCCGGATCAAGCCCGCGCCGTGCTCCGCAGCTTCGGACAACACCAGATGCCAGGTGAAGTTCGCATACCTGCTGGCCAACGCCTCCATCTCCTCGACGTACGGTGCCTCCCGCAGGTTGCGCGCGCCGTACCAGAAGTGGATGCGTTCCTGCGCGCCGGACTCAAGCAGGGAATGCACCATCGCCCGGAGCGGCGCCATTCCTGCTCCGCCGCCAATGAACACCTTCTCCCTGGCACCGGGCTTTATCGCGAAATCGCCGAAGGGACCGCTGAAGCAGACCCGATCGCCCGGCTTCAGTGAATAGAGGTAGGTCGATCCCTTGCCGGCGGGCTGTTGCTTCTTGTCCTGCCGTCCGGGACTGAACCGGGCGAGCAGGGTCACATTCCCGCCGGCCTGTTCCACCGGAAGCGACAGCGAATAGGAACGGCGGACCGGCTCCTTGCAGACCATGCTTTCGGGCAGGCTCAGACCGGACCAGTCCTGACGATGGTGCTCCGGATGATCCAGATCCTCGCGCTGCAGGCGGTAACCGGGAACATGGACCTGCAGATACGCGCCAGGCTGGAACTCCGGCCCCAACGGCGTCGCCGGCGCCAGCACGAACTCGCGCAGGAAGGGAGTCACGGCCGTGACACTGACCACCTTGGCGACACGCTCCGTCCACAGCGCAGCGCCTCCGGCCACTTCGATCTGGCCGTCCGACGTCACCGGCAGGTTGCAGGCCAGCCGATACCCCGACCGCAGGCGGGTCGCATCGATATGCATCCGGTCGGCACTGGTCGGTGGCGGTGCATGGCCCCGCACGCGCACCACGCACAGTCCGCAACTTTGCCCTCCGCCGCAGTTGGACGGCAGCTGCAATCCGTTGCGGCCCAGCGCGAGGAACACCGTGTCGCCGGTGTGCGACTCGACCGAGCGCAACCGGCTCCCGTCGGCGCCGTACACCGCCAACTCGCGGCGTGGCCGCCAGCGGGCCGGAATGAATTCACCGAGACGGAAACTGGCGAAGAACAGCCAGATGCCGGACAGCGCAAGCCACAGCCCACCCGCACCGGCCATCACGATCAGCGGATTGTTGAAATCCTGCTGCCTCGTGTAATCCATGAAGTGCAGCATCATGACGAAATCGAACAGTCGCCACGTGTCATTGCGCCGCTCCAGGATGCTGCCGTCCTGCCCCGACACGTACAACGTGGTCGCATCGTCATCGGAGAACGCGACGCGCCATATCGGTCCGGTGTGACCACGCACCTCCCATGTGTTTTCCGGCATGAGTTCCGGCAACGCGGCGTGTCCATCGCCGACATAATCCCGGGTGGCAACGGCGGCGACATCGGCCGCGGTCACGGGTACCGGGCTTCCGTCGCGGATATCGGCAAGCCAGCTGCCCGTCCCGTCGCTCAGGCGATAGACCGGCCGCTCGGCCAGCCAGTGGGTTTCGACGGTCTGAACCGCGCGACTTTCCCGGTCGACGATGGCGGCGGGCGAGATTGTCGCCACCGGCCACGGCCGTGCCTCGGCCGCGGGTGCCAGGTGGTGCAGGTTGTTCACGGTCGCGGTGTCCAGCAGGCTCATGACCAGCCCGCTGGCGGTCCAGATCACGAATTGCAGACCGATGATCAGGCCGACCCATTTATGCAGTTTCTGGATCCAGGGAGTCATGCCGCCGACCTCCTGCGGAAACTGTAGAACAGCAGCCACACGCCGCTGAGCATGAACAGCAGGCCGACGGTGGACGCAACGCGCAGCAAGGTGTTGTTGACGTTCGAGCGCTGCTCGTAATCCATGATGTGGAGCATCCAGAGGAAGTCGAACACCCGCCAGTACGTGTGCCGCGTCGCCAGCAGGTTTCCGGTCTGCGGCGAGAAGTACAGGGCCGTGTTGCCGCTGTCGTCGAACTTCGCCTGCCACATCGGCACCGGCCGGGTGGAGACTTCCTTCGGTGCCTTGTCGATCAGTTGCAACGACTCCAGTGGCCCGTCGCCCTGATAGGCCGACAACGCCAGTTGCCGCGCCTTTTCCTCGTCGACTGAACCGATCGGCCGACCGCTGGCCGCATCGACCAGGTCGACGCCGCCGGCATGGTGGACCTCGTAGACCGGCTCACCGAGCAGCCGTTTGAGGCGGAAGCCATCCATTGCCGGGTAGCGCGCGGCAACGATGGCGGGATCGACCAGGTCGCCCTGTTGCGGCAGTGGTTCGGCCGTCACGTGATTGAGGTGGTCGCCATGGATGAAGTCGATCGACATGGCGGTCATGTACAGGCCGCCGATCGACCACAACAGCGCCTGCACGCCGATGACCAGGGCGATCCACTTGTGGGCCCGGCGGGCCCAGAATGCGGGTTTCATAGTTGATTCCTGACGGATGTCGCGGGGAAGGGAACGCCGCCCTCTCCGGCCCGGGAGCCGGAGAGGATCGAG
>DATJBR010000080.1:0-3062 GCA_035515255.1 Lysobacter sp.
GGCCTTCACCGAATCCGGGATCTGCCCCATGCCGGGCAACTTCTCCATCAGGCTGCTGATGCCGCCCATGCTCTGCATCTGCTCGAGCTGGTCGCGCATGTCTTCCAGGTTGAACTTCTTGCCCTTGGCGACCTTGTCGGCAAGCTTCGCGGCCTTGTCCTGGTCGACCTGCTGTTCGACCTGCTCGACCAGCGACAGCACGTCGCCCATGTCGAGGATGCGGCTGGCGACGCGGTCGGGATGGAACACGTCCAGGCCGTCGGGCTTCTCGCTGACGCCGATGAACTTGATCGGCTTGCCGGTGATGTAGCGCACGCTCAGTGCCGCGCCGCCGCGTGCGTCGCCGTCGGTCTTGGTCAGCACCACGCCGGTCAGCGGCAGCGCCTCGCCGAAGGCCTTGGCGGTGACCGCGGCATCCTGGCCGGTCATCGAGTCGACCACGAACAGGGTCTCGGCCGGATTCACGGCGGCATGCAGGGCCTTGATCTCGGCCATCATCGCGTCGTCGATCGCGAGGCGGCCGGCGGTATCGACGATCAGCACGTCGGCGAACGACTTGCGTGCATCGTCGATCGCGGCGCGCACGATCGCTTCGGGTTTCTGGTCGGCGCTGGACGGGAAGAACAGCACGTCGACCTGCTCCGCCAGGGTCTTCAGCTGCTCGATCGCGGCCGGGCGGTAGACGTCGGCCGAGACCACCATGACCTTCTTCTTGCGCTTGTCCTTCAGGTGCTTCGCGAGCTTGGCCACGGTGGTGGTCTTGCCCGCACCCTGCAGGCCGGCCATCAGGATCACCGCCGGCGCGGGCACGTTGAGGTTGAGGTCGGTGGCCTGCGAACCCATCACCGCGGTCAGCTCGTCGCGCACGACCTTGATCAGCGCCTGGCCCGGGGTCAGCGACTTCAATACTTCCTGGCCGACCGCGCGGACCTTGATCCGCTCGATCAGCGCCTGCACCACCGGCAACGCGACGTCGGCTTCCAGCAGCGCGATGCGCACCTCGCGCAGCGACTCGCGGATGTTCTCCTCTGACAGGCGGCCGCGGCCGCGCAGGCGTTCGATGGTGCCGGACAGGCGCTGGGTCAGGGATTCGAACATGCGATGGGAACCTGCAGGACGTGGGCAAAAGCGGGCTGGAAGTATAGCCCGCAGGCGATCCAGTCCAGATGGCGTCCGAACGTGGCGACGCGCCCGACCTCTCCGATAACACGACCGCACTCCGACGGCCGGATCCCCCGCCGTGCGACCATCGCCCGGTTCCCGCAGGCAGATGACCGCTTCCATGCGCCCGACTCCCCGCACACCAATCCAGAATGCCGCCCCGCCGGTTCGGTCGGGTCTGGCCGGTTTGTCGCCGGCCTATTTCGGCATGATCATGGCGACCGGGATCGTCTCCATCGCCGGCTTTCTGTTGGGCTTGCCGCGGGTGGCACACGGCCTGTTCGCGCTCAACGTGGTGCTCTATCTCGTGTTGTGGACGCTGTACCTGGCGCGGCTGGCCCGCTATCCCGGCGCGGTCTGGCGCGACATGAACGACCACCTGCGCGGGCCGGGCTTCTTCACCGTGATCGCCGCCACCAGCGTGCTGGGCAGCCAGTGCCTTCTGCAGGCCGGAAACGCCGCAATGGCCCTGTTGCTTTGGGCGTTGGCCATCGCGCTGTGGCTGGTTTTCATCTACGCGATCTTCACCTTGCTCACCGTCAAGCGCGACAAGCCGACGCTGGATCGCGGCATCAACGGTGGCTGGCTGCTGGCGGTGGTGGCGACCCAGTCGATCGCCGTGCTCAGTGCGCTGCTGGCCGGCCACATCGGACCGCAGTGGCAGCTGCAGATGAACTTCCTGGCACTGTCGATGTGGCTGTGGGGCGGGATGCTCTACATCTGGCTCATGGCACTGATCTTCTACCGCTACACGTTCTTTCCGCTGCGGCCCGGCGACCTGTCGCCGCCGTACTGGATCAACATGGGGGCGATGGCCATTTCCACGTTGGCCGGGTCGCTGCTGATCGACAACGCGGCGCAGGCACCTTTCCTGATGGCACTGCGACCATTCCTGGCCGGATTCACGGTGCTGTACTGGGCCACCGGCACCTGGTGGATCCCAATGCTTCTGGCGCTGGGCGTGTGGCGGTATGTCTGCCAGCGGTTCCCGATGCGTTACGACCCGCTGTACTGGGGCGCCGTGTTTCCGCTGGGCATGTATGCCGCCAGCACCCACGAGATGGTGCGGGCGATGGACGTGGGGTTTCTTGACTGGCTGTCGCCGCTGTTCCTGTATGTCGCCATGGCCGCTTGGCTGGCGACCTTCGTCGGCGTTTTCCGCGATGCCCTGCGGTATGTGCGGGCACGCCGTGAGACACTTCCCCGATGACAATCGTTCTCATCAGCGTAGCGCTGTACCTCGTTGCCACCGGCCTGCTGGTGGCCAACGTCCGCAGCGACGAAACGTCCGGACGCAGCTGGTTGCTGCCGGCAATTGCCGCGGTGGCCCTGCATGCCTGCGCGCACTTGCTGGCCTGGCGCGGCGCGGGCGGTGCGGACATGCACTTCTTTGCCGCCCTGTCGCTGATCGCGCTCGGCATGGCGGGCCTGACCGTGATCGTCGGTGCGAAGGGCCGGATGGCGGCGCTGGGGGTGGTGGTGTTCCCGCTCGCCGCGATCATGCTGGTGGGCTATCACCTGCACGGACACCTGCCGCCGGAGCCGCTCGACTGGCGGCTGCAGCTGCACGCCTGGACCGCCCTGCTCGCTTACGCGACGCTGGCGATCGCCGCGCTGCTGGCGGTGATGCTGTGGTTGCAGGAGCGCGCCCTGCGCCGCCGGGAAGTCCGCGGCTGGCTGCGGGCGCTGCCACCACTGGTCGAGCTGGAAACGCTGCTGTTCCGCACCATCAAGGTCGGCTTTGTGCTGCTCTCGGCGACCCTGCTGACGGGCGTGCTGTTCGTGGACGACCTGCTGGCCCAGCACCTGGTCCACAAGACCGTCCTCAGCGTGCTGTCGTGGTTGACGTTCGGCGCGCTGCTGCTGGGGCGCTGGCGTTACGGCTGGCGCGGCACCGTCGC
>DATJBR010000081.1:0-6162 GCA_035515255.1 Lysobacter sp.
GCGAGAAGCTGTCCGACAAGGGCACCACCAGCGCCGCCAAACGGGTCGATCCGCTGCGAAGCCAGACCGGCCTCAGCCGCGAGACGGTGATCACCCGGATGATCGACACCTTCCGCCGCAGCCACGGTCTGCGTGACGACGCGCTGAGCACCGACGAGCTGGGTCGGGCACAGGTGCTGGCGAAGGACAAATTCAGTACCGAGGCGTGGACGGCGGACGTGCCGTAGGCGGTTCTGCCGGATCGGCGAGCCGACCCAAAAAGCGACAGCTTCGATGTCCTACAGGGACTTCCTTCGGCCGTAGGGACGGGCTCAGCCGCGACCTGACGAATGTTGGACGGCATGTACAGGTCGCGGCTGAAGCCGCTCCTACACACGCGGATTGTGGCGTGGAGACTCGCGGCGTTGTGTTGTAGGAGCGGCTTCAGCCGCGAACGCACGAATGCCGGAAGTCGCGACCCGGGTCGCTGCTACGCGGAGTGGCCATGTTTTCGATCCGTTTGGAACTCCAGTCCTTTCGCCATCCGGATTTTTCACGCCACCCATCGGCGGGCGCTGCTAGCGTCGCGACGAATCCCCAGTACGGAGCGGTGTCATGAAAGCGTCCAGGCGTATTTCCCACGGATTGCGTGCCCTGCTGGCCTTGACCGCGTTGGCGCTGCGGGCCGCCTGCGCCACCGGCCCGCGGGTTCACACCGACACCGACCCGCAGGCCGACTTCTCGCACTACCGCACCTACGGCTTCTACCAGCCGTTGGCGATGGAGCAGTCCGGCTACAGCTCGTATCTGTCGGATCAGCTCAAGACCAGCATCCGTCGCGAGATGGATGCGCGCGGTTACCGCTTCGATGCCACCAACCCGGACCTGAAGGTCAACTTCCAGGGCGTGATCCGCGAGCGCACCGATGTCTACCAGGTACCCCGCTCGGACGTGCAGTTTTTCTACAGCTACCGGGCACGCAGCTATGTCGGCTTCCCGGTCTGGTACGACGAGACCCGGGTCAACCAGTACACCGAGGGCACCCTCACGGTGGATCTGGTGGATGCGGCGAAAAACCGGCTGGTCTGGACCGGCGATGCGATCGGCCGGGTGACCCAGAAGACCGCCGTGCAACGCGCCGTCGCCGCCGACCAGGCGATCACCGCGATCTTCGCGAAATACCCCTATTACGCGGCCGGTGTCGTCCCGCCGATGCCGACCACACAGAAATAGGCAGCGCTATTTCCCGCCGCCGCTGCGCCAGATCGAGATCACCAGCCACGCGCCGGCGATCGCGGCACCCACGAACCCCAGCAGGCCGAATGCCGGCAGTCCGAGCAAGGTCGGGCCGCCGGCGACGGTGAGGGCGATCGACGAGCCGACAATCAGGGCCGCCAACACCACGCCGACCGTCAGCCGGTTCGCCGAATGGTTCACCTGCACGCCGAACTGCTCCAGCCGGTCGACATCGACCCGCAGCTTCAGGTTGCCGCCGCGCGCGGAACGCAGCAGCCGCCGGATGTCGCGCGGCAACACCGACAGGATGCCGGCCGTATCGGCCAGTGCACGCAACCCGTCCTTCGCCAGCGTCCCGGGCGAATAGCGCGCCAGCATGGCCCGGCGCAGGAACGGCGCTGCCTCCCCGGCCATGTCGAAATCCGGATCCAGATTGCGGCCCAGGCCTTCCAGGGTCACGAACACCTTGATCAGCAGCGCCAAGTCGGCCGGCAACACCAGCCGGTTCGAACGCAGCAGCGCGGTGACGTCGATCAGCATCGCCGCCAGGTTCAGCTGCCCCAGCGGAACGCCGTGGTACTGGTCGACCAGCGCATCCACGTCCTGCGCCAGCTGCGCCTCGTCGACCTGCGGCTGGTTGGTCCAGTCCAACAACACGTCCGTCACCCGCTCCGCATCGCGCAGCACCATCGCATCCAACAGGCCGACCACCTGTGCGCGGCGGGCATCGGACAGGCGACCGACCATGCCGTAATCGATCAACGCGATACGGTTTTCCGGCAGCACGAATACGTTGCCCGGGTGCGGATCGGCGTGGAAGAAGCCATCCTCGAACATCATCTTGAGCACCGCGTGGGCGCCACGCCGGGCAATCAAGCGGCGGTCCAGCCCCGCCGCCTCCAGCGCCACGACATCCGATACCGCGATGCCAGCGACGAAGTCCTGCACGTTCATCCGCGCGCCGGTGTAGTCCCAGTGCACACCCGGCACCACGATCTCGTCATGGCCGGAAAAGCTGGCGGCGATGCGCTCGGCGTGACGGCACTCGGCCGCCAGATCCAGCTCCCGCGTCAGCGATATCCGGAACTGCCGCACCACGCCGGTGGGCTGGAACTGCCGCAACTCCGGAAACCGCGCCTCGATCGCCTGCGCGGCCCGTTGCAGCAGCCGCAAGTCGGCCTCCACGACGCGCCGGATGCCCGGCCGCCGCACCTTGATGACGACTTCGCTGCCATCATGCAGCCGCGCACGGTGCACCTGGGCAATCGACGCGGCGGCCAGCGGCCGGGGGTCCAGCCACGCGAACACGTCCTCCGGCGGCGCCCCCAGATCGTCGACCAGCTGCTCCCTGATCGCCGCGAACGGCACTTCCGGCGCCTGGCTCTGCAACTTGCCGAACTCTGCGATCCACTCCGGTGAAAACAGGTCGACACGGGTCGCCAGCACCTGGCCCAGCTTGACGAAGCTCGGGCCCATTTCCTCCAGCGCCCGGCGCACCCGGACGGGAGTCGGCAACGCCACCAGCTCCTCGATATGACCCAGCGGCAACACCCTGCCCGCCCCGGACAGCAGACGCGCCAAGCCCAGCCGGCCGACCATGTCGCCGAATCCGTAACGGATCAGGATCGAGGCGATGTCGTACACCCGCCCCAGGTCGCGCGTGGCAGTCAGGCCTTCCCACAACATCGTGCGTCTCCGGTTGCAAGGTCGCCGCGGCTGCCGTCCTCAGATCACGTGCATCATCACCGCGACGTAATGGCACAGGCTGCCACCCAGCACGAACATGTGCCAGACCGCGTGCGAGTAACGCAACGACGGCCGGTGGTAGAAGAACGTCCCCGCGGTGTAGCAGACGCCGCCGGCGAACAGCCAACCCAGCGTCCAGCCGTCCAGCGCGCCCCACATCGGCTTGATCGCGACCACGACCAGCCAGCCCATCGCGATGTAGATCATCGTCGACAGGCGCTTGAAGCGGCCGGTGAAGAACAGCTTGAACACCACGCCCGCCACCGCCAGCGTCCAGATCGTGGCGAACATCCACCAGCCCCACGGCCCACGCAGGCCGATCAGGGTGAACGGCGTATAGGTACCGGCGATCAGCAGGTAGATCGCGCAATGATCGAACACCTTCAAGCGCGATTTGGCCACCGGATGGCGTACCGCGTGATACAGCGTCGAGGCGACATACAGCAACAGCAGGCAGACGCCGAATACGATCGCGCCGGCCAGTTGCCAGCGGTCGCCGAGCAGCGCGGCCAGAGTGATCAGGACCGCTCCGCCGGCCAGTGCGGCCGTCGCGCCGAGGCCGTGGGTCAGCGCATTGGCCAGCTCTTCGGATGCGCTGCCGGCCGCTTGGTCGGCGGGGTCGGCAGGCTCGGAATCGGTACGGTTGCGCATGGTTGCAATGCTAACGCGCTTTCCGCATGGCGGTTGTGTCCATGCCCGCCGTCTCGACGCCGCTCGCGCGCTGTCATGACACGCGCGTTGCCGTGGAGGGACAACGCGCGCATGCGCAGGACGAAGCCGGACTTTCGGGCGCGGCTTTTCCGGCCGACTCTGCGCCCTCGAATCAAGGTTGCTTCAGGATCAGGCTTTCTTCATGAAGCAGGTCTTCAACACCAGGCCCTTGATCTTGTCCGAGCTGCCTTCGATGTTCTCGGGGTCGCCTTCGATCAGGCGGATGTTGCGGATCACGGTGCCCTGCTTCAGCGGGATCGACGAGCCCTTCACCTTCAGGTCCTTGATCACGGTCACCGTGTCGCCTTCGTTGAGGGTGTTGCCGTTGGCGTCCTTGACCACCATCGTGTCACCCGCCTTGGCATCCGGGCTGATCGGCCATTCGTGGCCGCAATCGGCGCAGACGTAGTGGTCGCCATCGGGGTAGGTATTTTCCAGGCCGCATTGGGCGCAGGCGGGAATATCGGGCATCGGGCCCCTCCAACAGGTCAGTGAACGGGACCGGGAGTATAGGTCTTCGTGCATTTCCCACCGGCCGGGCCCGATGCCGGCTGCCGGTAACGCGTAGGATGGTGCGCGGCATGGTTCGTCGACATGCCACTCTCGCGGCCAACTTACTGGCACCAAGTCCGCTCCCTTCATGCGTCATCGCCCGGTTTCACGGGTGGCGCTATACCCCGGGAGTCCTCATGCCTGGTTACACCACACGCCAACAGCGCCTCCGCCTGGGCGGACACGACTACCGCATCCGCTCGCTGAGCGATCACCAGCAGTTTTCCGATCCCGACGGTCGTGCAGAACGGCTCGGCATCTCATCGGCGCAATGGTGCCTGTTCGGCCAGGTCTGGCCGGCCGGGCGGTTGCTGGCCAATGCAATGGGCGGTTTCGACATCGCCGGCAAGCGCATCCTGGAAATAGGCTGCGGACTGGGGCTGGCCAGTCTGGTGCTGCAACGCCGTGGCGCGGACGTCATCGCCAGCGACATGCACCCGCTGGCGGAACCTTTCCTGGCGTACAACTCCGCACTCAATGCCCTGCCGTCGGTGGCCTACCGCAAGCTGCGCTGGGGCGTGCCGTTGCCGACCCTGGGCCTGTTCGACCTGGTGATCGGCAGCGACGTGCTGTACGAGCGCAACCATGCGGAAATGCTCGCCAACCTGATCGACCGGCATACCCATGCCGCCGCCGAGGTACTGATCACCGATCCCGGTCGTGGCAACAGCGCGCCATTCAGCCGCGCCCTGGCGCTGCAGGGTTTCGAGGTCAATGAGGAACGCGGCCCGATGGACGATGACGACATCCCGCCGTTCCGGGGCCGCCTGCTGCACTACCGCCGCGGCGCCGTCGCCATGCCCCCTGCCGGCGTATCGCGGCAATGAGCACTGTAACGTACCGGTACGACGACAGCGACCAGGTGGTCGACCCCAACGTTTCCTGCAGTCAGTGTGACGCGGTCTGCTGCCGGCTGACGGTGGTGGTGATGCCCGACGATCCTGTCCCGCGTCATCTGGTGGAGCGCACCGAGCGCGGGCTGGAGGTGATGGCGCGCGACGAGGACGGCTGGTGCGTGGCGATCGACCAGAACCGCATGTGCTGCAGCATCTACGAGCAGCGGCCGGCGATATGCCGAAAATTCACCATGGGCAGCGGCTACTGCCGCAGCGAGCGGGAGGCCTACGCCCACCGCTACGACCGCGAGATCCCGCTGACCGTCATCGACGCCGCCTGAGACAGGCGACGAGGCGCGCTGGCCAAGGTCTCAACACCCCGGTCCAACACCCGTTCTCGACACCACGTGCTGCGACGCCTAACCCGCCGCGGCGGCAATGGGCGTGTGGAAGGTCACCGCAAGCCGGTTCCAGCTGTTGATCGCGATGATCGCCATGACCAGATCGACACAGCCCTTGTCGCCGAAGTGCTCACGCGCCTGTCGGTAGACCTCGTCGCTGATCTCCCGCGTCGCCAGCAACGTCACCGCCTCGGCAAGGGCCAGGCCGGCACGCTCGGCATCGGTATAGAGGTTCGCCTCGCGCCACCCGGCCAGCACGTGCAGACGCTGCTCGGTCTCGCCGGCGGCACGCGCCTCGCGGGAATGCATGTCCAGGCAGAACGCACAGCCATGGATCTGCGACACGCGGATCCTGACCAGTTCCAGCAACGCCGGATCCAGTCCCGAACCGCGCACGTAACCTTCCACCCCGAGCATTGCCTTGAGCGCGCCGGGTGCCACTTTCTGATAGTCGAGATACCGCTCCATTCCCGTCTCCTGTTGCGAGTGGCCGGTTCACCGGCGGCACTCAATCCTTGACCAGGCCGCCATCGACCACGAGGTTCTGACCGGTCACCGCACGCGACCACGGGGATGCGAAGAACAGCACCGCATCGGCGAATTCGGCCGGCGTGGTCACGCTCTGCAACGGCGTGCTGGCCGCGATCAGGTCGAACACCGCCTCCGGCGTCGCGGCGCTGGCATCGGTGGTGCGCAGCAGG
>DATJBR010000082.1:0-5206 GCA_035515255.1 Lysobacter sp.
GCGCCTGACATTCACGCTCGGGCTGGCCGGAACCGCCCGCTATCGCGGCGGCCGCCTGTCTGTCGCTCCGATGGACGCGGTCGTGCGCGGAAAAGACGTAATCCCCGACATTGATGCACGCGGTCGGTTCGAGTTGCATGACGCGCTGTCGGCGCACCTCGATGGCGTCATTGCCGAGTGGCCCGACGCCTGGCCGGCCTTGCCATCGCCACTGGACCAGTCGGATGCGCCGCTGCCCTTCGTACTGGACTACACCGGCCCGGCCAACCTGGGCGGCGATATTGCCCTGCAACTGCAACGCGACGCCATGAGCTTTGCCGGACGATTCCGGCTGCCGGGCATCCTCGACTGGCTCGACCAGTTCGCCTCCGGCACCCCGCTGCCGCCACTGGACGGGAGATTGACCGTGCCGACCATCGAGATTGCCGGCGCCACCCTGACCGGTGTCGAGATCGAACTCGACGACAGCGACGACGAACCGCCGCAATGACTACTCCGCTGGACCCCTTCGCCGCACGCCTGCTGGCCTGGTTCGACCACAGCGGCCGCCACGACCTGCCCTGGCAACACCCGCGCACGCCGTACCGTGTATGGCTGTCGGAAATCATGCTGCAGCAGACCCAGGTCAAGACCGCCGCGCCCTATTTCGAGCGTTTCGTGGCCGCGTTGCCGACGCTGGAGGCGCTGGCTGCCGCACCGCTCGACGACGTCCTCGCGCTGTGGTCGGGGTTGGGCTACTACACCCGCGCCCGCAACCTGCACAGCGCGGCCAGACAGTGCGTTGAACACCACAACAGCGAACTGCCACGCGACCTCGATGCACTGGTCGCCCTGCCCGGCATCGGCCGCAGCACCGCCGCGGCGATCCTGTCGCAGGCCTGGGGCGACCGCCACGCGATCCTCGATGGCAACGTCAAGCGGGTGCTCGCGCGCTATTACGGCATCGCCGGCTGGCCGGGCGTCCCGGCGGTGGAAAGGCAATTGTGGGCCTGCGCCGAAAGCCACCTGCCGCACCTCCGGCTGGCCGATTACACCCAGGCGCAGATGGACCTCGGCGCGACCCTGTGCACCCGCAGCAACCCGTCCTGCGTGCTGTGCCCACTGCAGGCCGACTGCATCGCCCGGATCGAAGGCCGCACCGCCGAACTGCCGACCCGCAAACCCGGCAAGACGGTGCCACAACGCCACGCCCAGGTGCTGTTGCTGGAAAACACCGACGGCCACGTGCTGTTGCAGCAACGCCCACCCGTCGGGATCTGGGCGTCGCTGTGGACGCTGCCCCAGGCCGACGACGAAACCGCCGCACGAGACTGGTTCGATCGCCACCTGCAAGGCGACTTCGACGGCGGCGAACCTCTACCGTCGATCGCCCACGCATTCAGCCACTACAAGCTGGACCTGCACCCCCGGCGCTGGCGCGACGTCGCCCTGCACGATGCGGTGGGCGACAATGACGGCCTGCGCTGGGTCGCTTTGGAACAATTGGCGACCCTCGGTATTCCCGCGCCGATCCGCCGCTTGCTGGAAGCCGGTTGAGCGCCCATTCCCCACCACAAATCCGTCCACAAGGAGGGCATCCATGGCCCGCACCGTCTACTGCGAATTCGAGAAACACGAGGCTGAAGGCCTGGATTTCGCACCCTGGCCCGGCGATGCCGGCAAGCGCGTCTACGCCCACATCGGCAAGCCGGCCTGGGCCAAATGGCTCGCGCACCAGACCATGCTGATCAACGAAAACCGGCTTTCTCCGATGGACCCAAAGCACCGCGCGTTCCTGCAGGAGCAGATGCTGAAGTTCCTGTTCGAAGGCAAGACCGGGCAGGTCGCCGGCTACGTTCCGCCGACCGGAGACTGAGGCTCGCTGCGACGTGCCTGATCGCGCGCCGCACGCTCGTCGCTCTCGACCGCCTTCGTGTCCAACGGCCGGATCTGCTTGATCCGGCATGGAATGTTGAACGGCTCCCGGTCCAGCACGACCACGTTGTCCATGCCGGCGAACACCGTCCCGCCCTGCCCGCTGAAACTGATGGCGCGCGCGTAATCCAGGTTCGGGCAATGCCCGTCGAGCTCCAGCAGATACGCCTGGTTGCGCCGTGTCCAGACCGTCAGGGCGCTGTCGCCCAGCGGCGTCCAGTTATAGAGGTTGCCGAAGTTGTGGAAGCTCCGGACCGGCTCGCCCGCATGGGCCCGGTGGATTTCCAGACGTTCGTTGTCGGACAGCTTCGTGCCGAGACTGGCGCACCCGGCAAGGGCCACGACGAGCCCCAGCAAAAGACCGGTCTTTTTCATGATGACTCCGGATGGAATGGAAAGCCGAAAAACTGTCGGCCGCAGAGAGCGGCAGGCCATCATCGCGCTGCCACCCGTGGTATTCCGTGATGGTGGTTCTTCCGTTCAGCGGAAATGCGGCTTGCGGCATCGTCATCGCCCCGCTATGATTCCGCTCCTTCACGGCCAGCCCGTGACATGGCCGGGTAGCTCAGTTGGTAGAGCAGGGGATTGAAAATCCCCGTGTCGGGGGTTCGATTCCCTCCCCGGCCACCATTTGGTGGCATCCAAGCCCGATATGTCGAACCCTGCAACGGCCACAGCCGATGCGGGGTTTTTCGTTTCTGGCAACCGGCTTATTGTGCCCCCGCCGCCCGCACTCCAACCCGCACCATGCGCCGTAGTATCCTCGGGCGTCCCCTATACGGAGCAGGCGGCATGACGGGCAAGCGTTGGATGCGGTGGGCAAGCTGGGTGCTGTGCGCGTTGTTGCTGGCAGCCTGCGCCAGCGGTCCGGTGCGGCGGGTGTCCGAGCCGGCGGCGCGGATCCAGCAGTTGACGGTGCTGGCCGATGGCAACTGGTCGGCGGAGTTGCGGATCGAGAACTTCAGCAGCATTCCGATGCGGTTCGACTCGGTGCAGTTCGCGCTCGCAATTGACGGTCAGGACGCCGGCACTCTCGCGGCACAGCCGGCATTGACGATCGGCCCAGAGTCCGCCGACGTGATCACGGTGACCCTGTCACCCTCGGTGGCGGCAAAGCTGGCGGTCGCCGATGCGCTCGCGCGCAAGCACGGGGTGGATTACACGCTCGACGGCACAGTCGCGGCGACTCCCGATGAACAACGCCAGCGCGAATACAAGCTCAAGCGCAGCAGCGCGCTGAGTCCGACACCCGGCCTGCCCGGCGTGCTTCGCTGAGCCGCGGCTTTCCCCGGCGTCGCCTGACGACTCCAGCCCGACCCATCCGCCTGACAACTTCCGTCTGATCCGAGGTCCTCGATGAGCCAGTACAAAGTCCCCTTGCGCGACATGCAGTTCGTCCTGTTCGATGTGCTCGACAGCGAGGCCGAGTTCCAGCGGCTCGGTTTCACCGACGCCACCCGCGACCTGCTGGATGCCGTGCTGGAGGAAAGCGCGAAGTTCGCCGAGAACGTGCTCGCGCCGCTCAACGAAGTCGGTGATCGCGAGGGCTGCACCTTCGACAAGGCGACCGGCAAGGTCACCACGCCGACCGGCTTCAAGCAGGCCTACGAGCAATACGTGGATGGCGGCTGGACCGGTCTGGTGTCGGCGGTCGAGTTCGGTGGCCAGGGCCTGCCGCACGCGGCCGGCTTCCCGCAGAAGGCAATGATCGACGCCGCCAACCTGGCCTGGGGCAACTTCCCGCTGCTCTCGCACGGCGCCACCGAGGCGCTGCTGCACCACGGCGAGGACTGGCAGCGCGAGGTGTTCCTGAAGCCGCTGGTCGAAGGGCGCTGGACCGGCACCATGTGCCTGACCGAGCCGCACTGTGGCACCGACCTGGGCCTGCTGAAGACCCGCGCCGAACCGAACGAGGACGGCAGCCATTCGATCACGGGCACCAAGATCTTCATCACCGCCGGCGACCACGACCTGACCGACAACATCATCCATCTGGTGTTGGCACGTTTGCCGGATGCACCGGCCGGCAGCAAGGGCATCTCGTTGTTCGTGGTGCCCAAGATCCGCGTTGCCCGCGACGGCAGCCTCGGCGAAGCCAATGCCGTGCGCTGCGGAAGCATCGAGCACAAGATGGGCATCCACGGCTCGGCCACCTGCGTGATGAACTTCGACGGCGCGCAGGGTTACCTGGTCGGGCAGCCGCACAAGGGCATGGTCGGCATGTTCACCATGATGAATGCCGCCCGCCTCGCCGTCGGCCTGCAGGGCCTGGGCCTGTCCGATCGGGCGTTCCAGAACGCGCTGGCCTACTCGCGCGACCGCTTGCAGATGCGCTCGCTGTCCGGTCCGAAGTTCCCCGACAAGCCGGCCGATCCGATCATCGTCCACCCCGATGTGCGCCGCATGCTGCTGACCTGCAAGGCGCTGATCGAGGGCGGCCGGGCGATGAGTTACCACGCCGGATTGCAGATCGACGTCTCCCATAACTCGGCCGACGAGAACGAACGCCAGCAGGCCGATGCGCTGGTCGGTTTCATGACCCCTATCGTCAAGGCCTGCCTGACCGAATGGGGCGTGGAATGCACCTACCACGCGGTGCAGTGCTACGGCGGCCACGGCTATATCGCCGAGAACGGCGTGGAGCAACTGGCCCGCGATGCGCGCATCACCACCTTGTATGAAGGCACCACCGGCATCCAGGCGCTGGACCTGCTGGGACGCAAGATCCTCCAGCTGCAGGGGGCGGGCTTCAAGGTGATGCTCGGCATGGTCGAGCAGTTCTGCGCCGACAACGCCGGCAACACCGCCGTCGCCGAGCTCATCGCACCGCTGCGGGCGAGGGCGGCGCAGTGGCAGCAACTCACGATGCAGATAGGCAAGCGCGCGGCGGCCAATCCCGAGGAGATCGGCGCGGCCGCCTACGACTATCTGATGTATTCGGGCTACGTCGCCCTCGCCTACTGGTGGGCACGCAGTGTCGCCGCCAGCGAGGCATCGACACAGTCGGACGCGTTCAAGGCCGGCAAACGCGAGACCGCGAAGTTCTACTTCGCCCGTATCCTGCCGCGCACCCTCGGCCACGCGGCGGCGATCGAAAGTGGCAGCGACTCGCTGATGACGCTGGAAGCAGAGCAGTTCGACACCTGACGGCCTGTCCGCGCGCCTGTTGAAAGCACGGCAGACAAATCGGCATAAATCGGGTATATGCTCGATCTCTTATGGAGACCGACACAGCGCCGCTACGCCTGGTCCACTCTGGAGCCCGCGCCGGGTCCATCACCCGGCCGGGACT
>DATJBR010000083.1:0-14050 GCA_035515255.1 Lysobacter sp.
ATCGATCCGGAAGTCGCCGGCCGGGAACTCATGGCCCGGCTGGACGGCATTCCGGTCAGGACCGGCGCACTGACGCCGGCCGAGTTGTTGTCCCGCATCGCACCACCCCCGGCCGAGGACTGACCGATGATCGATATTCGCTTCCTGTCGACCGTGGTGCTCGGGCTGGCCGGCTTGCTGGTCGCGCCCAGTGCCCAAGCGGAGAAAAAGGTGATGGTCGCGGACTGCGAGGTGGGCGGCTGTCGCTGCATGCTTTCCGCCACGACCGTCATGGATATCGAGACCCTGACCGGCGAGGCGGCGCCACCTGGTGCGGCGGGCATGACGCTGGTGGTGGCCTTCGACGACATGGTCTGGAGTCCGAAGACGCCAAAGGAGCTCCACCGGATATTCGGTGGCAGTGGCGACTGCCCGATCGAGCTGTTTCCCTCGACGGGCAATGTTGGTGGGCCGCGTGACGGCATCTGGGTGTTCGAGGATCACCCGGCGGACATGTCGCGATGCCCATTGATGAAGATGGGCAACGCAATCGCTGGTGTCGAGGTCGACGGCCCGGAAGGAGGGGACGTGCCCATTCGCTGGCGCGGGCAGTTCCATCCAGACAAGTACTTTCCCAAGGTGCCGGGAGCGCTTCGCTGGGTCCGTATCGACGACAGGAACTGGCGCGGCGAGCTCGACAGCGTCAACGGCACTGCAGCGGCCGATATCGTCTCCGTCGTCCTGCATTCGTCCCTGGTGCGCGACGACCTGATCCGTGGATCGCTCAGCTACAGATCGAACATGGACAAACTCATGAAGGATATGCCGCAGATCGCTCCAATGTACAAGTGCGAGTTCCGCACGGAGTACACCGGGCGCTGGAAGTCCGGCTTCTGAAGTCCGGCTTCCGGCAAGACTGCAGGCGCGTCATCTCCTGACGTATGCTCAGGAGATACGCGCCGGCAATACAACAGGTCTGGCGCACTTTTCAGGGAACGATGCGCCTATGTACAACCCACCGGGGCCTGATGCTGGCCTTACGGAAGAGATCTGCGCCAGTGCGGTGGAGCTGGCGCCCTTGCTGTATCCGGAACTGCGGATGGCTGCCCGGGGTATCCGTGCCCGGATGCCCCGCAGCGAAACGATCGTGACCACCGCCTTGATCCACGAGGCCTACCTCAAGCTCGCGCGCGGCGGCCAATGGAGCAGTCGCAGGCATTTCCTCGCGGCCGCGGCCGTGGCGATGCGCCATGTGCTGGTGGACCAGGCGCGTGCGCGTCTTCGCCTGTGCCGTGGTGAAGGCGTGTCCGCGGTGCCACTGGACGAGGCCTATCACCAGCCGGAAAACCAGGGCGCATTCTCGATGGACAGCAGCGAGGTCAGCGTCGCCCTGGGCGAGGCCATCGATACTTTGGCAGGCATCCAGCCCCGTCTGGCGCGCGTGGTCGAGTGCCGCTTCTTCGCCGGCTACACCGAACTCGAGACCGCCGACATCCTCGGCGTGACGGAGCGCACCATCCGCCGCGACTGGGTGAAGGCGCGCGCGTGGCTGGAGCAGGCGATGAGGCCGGAGCTACCGGCCGACTGGGTGCCCGAGGAGTATTTCGGGTAGCGGCCAGCAGCGGGAATTGCCTGTGACAACGGCCGTCTATCCCGTTGAGTTCATGGATTCCACTGCTGTTCGAGCTCGCGGATCTGCTCCAGCGCCCGCTTGCCCGCTGGCCCCAATGCCTCCACGAGTTGTGTGGCCAGTGCCAACGCCTGGCGGGCCTCGGTGGTTTTACCTGCCGCATGCAGTGCGCGTGCCCGGGAGACTTCCAGCATCGCCGCCAGCGGGTGTTGTTCGCCGTAGTTGTCGATGATGCGGGGCTGCAGCCAATCCAGGGTTTCCTGCGCCTGCAGTGGTTGGGCGGTGGCGGCCAGCGCATCCACCAGCCCCAGTCCCGCGGACAAAGTGATGGTGTTGGCGTCTCCTCCCGCGTGTTCGGTCGCCATCGCCATCGCCTCGTGCAGCAGTGGCAGGGCTTCCAGGTGGTTGCCCAGGACGTTGAGTGTCTTGCCGAGGTTGTTGATCAGCGCCGCCAGCGCGGCAGAGGGACCGTACAGGTCGCGGCGCAATGTGAGTGCGCGTCGGAATATGTCCACGGCCCGGTCGGCGTGGCCCAACTGGACTTCGGCGCCGGCCCAGTTGTTCAGCGTGTTGAGTGCATCGGCGCTGCGGTCCTGCCCGAGTGCCGCCCAGATGGCGTTGGCCTGCCTGGAGTAGTTGACCGCTTCTTCAAACTCGCCCGCCTGGTAGTGCGCCGACCCCAGGTTGTTGATCAGCACCGCGGTATCGCGATTCTCCCGTCCCGACAACGCAATCCTCAGGGGCAGAGCCTCTTTCAGGGTGGCCAGCGCGCGTTGCGGGTCGCCTTGGGCCTGCTCGATCTGCGCCTGCAGCAGGCGGCTGTCCAGCAATTGCGGCTCAAATCCGGGTTCCTGCATCCAGTACGCCTGCGCCTGGTGCAGTAGTTCGGCCGCGTCAGCCTTGTGGTTTTCGCGGAAATTGACCTGGGCAAGGTCGTGCATGGCCATCGCGCGCACGTCGGCGCGCACGTCCTTGCCTTCGTCGAGCAGTTGTTCCAGCAAGGGCCGCGCACCGGTGTAGTCGTTGAGCTGGAAATACAGCTCGGCCAGCGACAGGCTGATGTCGGCGCGGCTGTCGGGGTCGTCGGCGAACTGCTCGTGGATCCGCTGGGCGGCCTCGTTCAGGACGTCCCTGGCGGAGACCTCGTCATTGGCCTGCCGCTCACTGGCACTGCGGAACATCAGCGACAGGTATTGGCGGACAGCGTCGTTGCGGGCGGCTTCGCGACGTGCGTTGTCGCGCTCCATCGCGGTTTCCCGGGTCTGCAGCGTCAGTGCCACCAGCCCGATCGCCAGACTGGCGAAAAGAGCTCCGGCCAGGGCAAAGGCCGTGCGGTGCCGTTGCAGCCGGCGCGCGAGCAGGTAGCCGAAGGTCGCGTTGCGGGCCTTCACCGGACGCTGTTCCAGGTGGGCGCGCAGGTCGTCGGCGAGCGCGTCGACGGTCGGGTAGCGGTGCTGGGGATTAACCTGCATGGCCTTCAGCACGATGCTGTCGAGGTCGCCGCGCACGGCATGCTGCTCGATGCCGGTCAATCGCTTGCTGGGCGGTATCGGGTCCTGCAACGACAAGCGCTCCATCGCGCGGATGATCGGCAGCCCGCCCAGTTGCCACGGCCGCTGGCCGGCGAGGATTTCGTACAGCACCACGCCCAGCGCATAGACATCGGTCGCGGTGGAGACGGGCTCGCCACTGAGTTGTTCGGGCGCGCAGTAGTCCGGCGAGGCGCGGATGACCTGGGTGGCTTCCTCGGCCTCTCGGGACAGGGGCGAAAGCCGTTTGGCAATGCCGAAATCGAGCAGTTTCAGGCGGCCTTCCGGCGTCACCAGCATGTTTGCCGGCTTCAGGTCGCGGTGGATGATCAGGTGCTGGTGGGCATGACTTACCGCGGCGCAGGCCTGCAGCATCAGTTCCAGCCGTGCCGCCAGCGGCAGGGCGCGCGCGTGCGCCGTCAGGGTCACGCCTTCCACGTATTCCATCACCGCATAGGGCATGCCCTCGTGCTCGCCACCGTCGAGCAGGTGCGCGATGCCGGGGTGCTCAAGACGCGCGAGGATGCGCCGCTCCGCCGCGAAGCGCGCACGGTCTTCGGCGGAATCGAACGCCATGAGCAGTTTCAGTGCGGCGCGCTGCTGGAAGTCATTGCCGACCCGGTGGCTGAGGTACACCTCGCCCATGCCGCCACGGCCGAGCAGGGATTGCGCCTGCCAGCATCCGATCCGGGTGCCCGGTGGCAGCCGCGGGGCCTGCTCGCTGCCGTCGGCCGCGGGTGTGCTTTCACCGTGGTTGTCGTTGGCCCGCAGCAGGGCCGCCACTTCTGCGCGGACGGCCTCGTCGGCTTCCAGTTCCCGCAGTGCATCCGCGTGTTGCGCTGACGGCAACTCGACGATGCGGTCGAACAGCTCCCATACCCGCAGCCAGTGCTCCGAATCGTGCATCTTCCTTTCCCCTGTTTTGGCGCTGACCGGGTGTGCTCTTTCCGAGCTTCCCGGCATGCACCATGTCCTTATGTCGTTCCGATCATAGCCAAGCTTCCCGATGCTTCGCTCTGGTGCCAGTTTGACGGGTGTGGTTACGGTCGCCGGTCTTTCGGACCCCGGCAGGGTCGGAGTGGTGATTGGCCGGTAAGGGCGGTCCAGCCGCATTCACCTCTGGTAAAGGTGACAGAAATGGGCAAACATAGCCGCGGGCTGACAGGAGTTGGCTGCGACGAGGGGGTCAGGTCAGGGGAGGGGCACAGGACGTGCCGAGCTGGATGCCATTCCCGAACCAGAAGGAGCGCGTTTCCCAGGGAGCGCGCTCCTTCTTTATGTCCCGGCCCTGCTGCGGCCAGCGCGTGCCGGGTCGCCTCATTGGCGGCAAAGAATGTGCGCGCCGCCCCTTGAAAGCCCGACGGCGTGCCCCATCTTCCTTCGCAGTCCCGGTTCGCCGGGCGCGTTGGCTGCCCGGTACGTCCCCGTCCATCGGCAGCAGACGCTCACATTGCGCTGTTATCGACCCTTTCAACCATCTAGAGGTTGCTGAAAATGAATATCAAGCCGCTGTTCGATCGCGTGGTCATCAAACGCATGGAAGAAGAAAAGATGTCCGCTGGCGGCATCGTGATTCCGGATTCGGCCACTGAAAAGCCGATCAAGGGTGAAGTCGTCGCCGTCGGCGAAGGCAAGATCCTGGACAACGGCAGCGTGCGCGCGCCGAAGGTCAAGGCCGGCGACAAGGTGCTGTTCGGCAAGTACAGCGGCACCGAGGTCAAGCTGGACGGCACCGACCTGCTGGTGGTCAAGGAAGACGACATCTTCGCGATCCTCGGCTGATCCGAGGCATCGCCGGCCGGTGTGCCGGCCAGGAAACCGGCTTCCAGCTCCCGGCTTCCACACCAAATTCCCCATTCCATATCCACGTTTTTGAGGTTCTAGACAATGGCTGCCAAGGAAATTCGTTTCGGCGAAGACGCGCGCTCCAAAATGCTGCGCGGTGTCAACACGCTCGCCAATGCCGTCAAGGCGACTCTCGGCCCGAAGGGTCGCAACGTTGTGCTCGACAAGAGCTACGGTGCGCCGACGATCACCAAGGACGGCGTGTCCGTCGCCAAGGAGATCGAACTGGCCGACAAGTTCGAGAACATGGGCGCGCAGATGGTCAAGGAAGTCGCCTCGCGCACGTCCGATGACGCTGGCGACGGCACCACCACCGCGACCGTGCTGGCCCAGGCGTTCATCCGCGAGGGCATGAAGGCGGTCGCCGCCGGCATGAATCCGATGGACCTCAAGCGCGGCATCGACAAGGCCGTCTCCGGCGCGGTGGCCGAGCTGAAGAACATCTCCAAGCCGTCGTCGACCAGCAAGGAAATCGCCCAGGTCGGCACGATCTCGGCCAACTCCGATGCCAACATCGGCGACCTGATCGCGCAGGCGATGGACAAGGTCGGCAAGGAAGGCGTGATCACCGTCGAGGACGGTTCGGGCCTGGAGAACGAGCTGGACGTGGTCGAGGGCATGCAGTTCGACCGCGGTTACCTGTCGCCGTATTTCGTCAACAACCAGCAGTCGATGCAGGCCGAGCTGGATGACCCGTTCATCCTGCTGTACGACAAGAAGATTTCCAACGTGCGTGACCTCCTCCCGGTCCTGGAAGGCGTGGCGAAGGCGGGCAAGCCGCTGCTGATCGTCGCCGAGGACGTCGAGGGCGAAGCGCTGGCGACCCTGGTGGTCAACACCATCCGCGGCATCGTCAAGGTCTGCGCCGTGAAGGCGCCGGGCTTCGGCGACCGTCGCAAGGCGATGCTGGAAGACATGGCCGTCCTCACTGGCGGCACCGTGATCTCCGAGGAAGTCGGCCTGCAGCTCGAGAAGGCGACCATCGCCGACCTGGGCCGTGCCAAGAAGGTGCAGATCTCCAAGGAGAACACCACCATCATCGACGGCGCCGGCGATACCGCTGCCATCGAGTCGCGCATCAAGCAGATCAAGGCGCAGATCGAGGAGACCTCCTCCGACTACGACCGCGAGAAGCTGCAGGAGCGCGTGGCCAAGCTGGCCGGTGGCGTGGCGGTGATCAAGGTCGGTGCCTCGACCGAGATGGAAATGAAGGAAAAGAAGGCCCGCGTCGAAGACGCCCTGCACGCCACGCGCGCTGCGGTGGAAGAGGGTGTGGTCCCGGGCGGCGGCGTCGCCCTGATCCGTGCACTGGCCGCGATCACCGGTCTGAAGGGTGACAACGAAGACCAGAACCACGGCATCACCATCGCCCTGCGTGCGATGGAAGCCCCGTTGCGCGAGATCGTCACCAACGCCGGCGAAGAGCCGTCGGTGATCCTCAACAAGGTCAAGGAAGGCAAGGGCAGCTACGGCTACAACGCTGCCAATGGCGAATACGGCGACATGCTCGAGTTCGGCATCCTGGACCCGACCAAGGTCACCCGCACCGCGCTGCAGAACGCAGCGTCGATCGCCGGTCTGATGATCACGACCGAAGCGATGGTGGGCGAGTTGCCGAAGAAGGACGAGCCAGGCATGCCTGCCGGCGGTGGCATGGGCGACATGGGCGGCATGGGCTTCTAATTCGCCTGTCCAGCGTTACCTGTTACACCGGAAGGCCCGCTCATGCGGGCCTTCTGTTTTGTCGGCTTGTGAATTCCGGCGCCGTCTTGATCTGTGAAGGTGTCGGGTTCAAAGGCTGGCGGCGATGCGGGATGGGTTGATGTTTCTGCGGCCTCGTACTCGACCCGGGAAAAGCCGGGCACAACGGCCATCGCGAACCTGCCTCGATATATGAACCGGCGAGTTCTATTTTGCACTGCAGCGTGCAACCGTACTAACAACTCCTTCACAGTCGATCCGCATCCCGACGTGGGGGAGGGAGCAGGCCCGCAACCGGTTCGTCCGGTGCGGGCTTTTTTATCTGCCCCGCCTGACTGATCTGCCGGACACTGCCTGCATCGGCACGATGCGAACGACAGCCGGCTGCATGCCATCATTCCGGCATGAGTCCCGCGCCCCCTCCGCTCGTCCAGCCAGCCGTCGAACGTGCGTTGACGCAGTTGCAGGCGAGCCAGGCGGCGATCGGCCGGACGTGGGACGAGCGTGCAGCGCAGCGTTGCCAGCGAGTGGCGATCGCCAGCGACTTCGCGATCGCCACCCTGGTTCGGCAGCCCGCGTTGCTGTCCCGGCTGCTGGCGGACGACGGCGACTCATCGCTGCCGGCGCCGGAGTTGGTCGCCGACAACCGCGACCAGTGGCCGTCGTTGCTGCGGCGCTATCGCACCGCCGAGTCGACCCGGCTGGTCTGGCGTGACGTGCACGGGCTGGATGATGTGGATGCCACCTTGGCCGGCAGTACGGCGCTGGCCGAAACCTGCCTGCGGCTGGCGCTGGTGGCGCTGGAGCGGGAGTTCGCCAGTCGCCACGGGGTCGTGCGTCATGCGGACGGCAGCGCGCAGCGGCTGGTCGTGTTCGGGTTGGGCAAGCTGGGCGGAGGCGAGCTGAATTTCAGTTCCGATGTCGATCTGGTCTATGGCTACGAGCAGCCGACAGACATCCGGCGGGAGACCAGCGACGGTGTGCGCCCGCTCGCGGCCGAGAACTACTTTTCCCGGCTGGGCCAGCAGCTGGCGAAACTGCTGGACGAGGTCACCGGCGAGGGCTTCTGCCATCGCGTCGACCTGCGCCTGCGTCCCTACGGCAACGCCGGGCGGGTCGCGTGGTCGTTCCCGGCGATGGAGCAGTACTTCCAGCGTGAGGGGCGCGACTGGGAGCGCTATGCCTGGCAGAAGGCGCGACCGGTCGCCGGCGATCTCCGTGCCGGCGAGCACTTCCTGGAAACCCTGCGTCCGTTCGTGTATCGGCGGTACCTCGACTACGGAGCGCTCGACGGGCTGCGCGCGATGAAGGCGGCGATCGCCGCCGAGGTGGCGCGCAAGGAGCTGGTCGATGACATCAAGCGCGGTCCGGGCGGTATCCGCGAGGTCGAGTTCCTCGCCCAGGCGCTGCAGCTGATCCGCGGCGGTCGCGAGCCGGGGTTGCGTCAGCGCGCCCTGCAGCCGGCGCTGGCGGCGCTGGTGGACGCCCATCAGATCGAGCCCGGGGCCGGCACCGCCCTGGCCCGGGCCTACCGTTTCCTGCGCCGGCTGGAGAACCGCCTGCAGATGCTGCGCGATGAGCAGACCCATGCGCTGCCCGTTGACCCCGTCGACCGGGCGCGCATCGCCAGTGGTCTGGGTTACCCGGATTGGAACGCGTTGCGCGAGGTGCTGGAGCAACACCGCGGAGTGGTCAGCGAGGAGTTCCACGCACTGCTGGCCCCGCGTGAGCGTCCGTCGGCTCCTGGCGCGCTGGCCGATTACTGGCTCGCGTTGCCCGACGGCGGCGATGCCGCTGCGCTGGCGGATGCCGGCTTCGAGGAAGTCGACGAGGCCGATGACCTGCTGCGCGATTTCGCCCGCCGCCCCGGCGTGGGCGGATTGTCCGACGGCACCCGCGCACGGCTGGACCGGGTGCTGCCGGCGTTCCTGCAGGGCGCGGCCCGATCCAGCCAGCCGTTGCTCGCGCTGCGGCGCTTGCTGGCGCTGCTGCACAACATCCTGCGTCGCAGCGCGTATCTGGCCCTGCTCGACGAACAGCCGGCGGCGCTGGCGCGGCTGGTGGAGGTCATCAGCCAGAGCGCGTTGCTGGCGGAGCGATTGACGATCCATCCATTGTTGCTGGACGAACTGCTAGATTCGCGCGTCGGCGGGCCGCTGCCGGACCGTGACGAGTTGATCGCCGCCTGCGTCGGCGTGACCGAAGCCGGTGACGATACCGCCGGCGACGATGTCGAGACGGTTCTCAATGCGCTCAATGAAGTGCGCCAGGCGTTGAGTTTCCGTATCGCGATGGCGCATCGTGACGCTCGCCAGCCGGCGGTCGACACCGCGCGGCAACTGACCTGGCTCGCCGACGGCGTCATCCAGCGGGTGCTGGCGCTGGCCGAACGCGAGATCCGCATCGCCCACGGCCACCTGGCGGGCGCGCGGTTCGCCGTGCTGGGGTACGGCAGTCTCGGCGGCGGCGAACTGGGTTTCGGCTCCGATCTCGATCTGGTGTTCCTGTTTGACTCAGGTGATGAGGTTGGCGACGACAGCGTGCTGTCCGACGGCGCGCGTCCGCTGGATGCCTCGCGCTGGTTTGCGCGTCTGGCGCAGAAGATCGTTGCCCTGCTCGGAGCGCCCTCGGCGGCCGGACGCCTGTATGACGTCGATGTGCGCCTGCGCCCGGACGGGGCGAAGGGGCTGCTGGTATCGACCCTGACCAGTTTTGCCGACTACCAGCGCAGCCGCGCATGGAACTGGGAGCATCAGGCGCTGGTGCGTGCGCGCCCGGTCGCAGGCGATCCGGGCCTGGGGGCGGATTTCGAGGCGATCCGCCGCGAGATCGTGGCGCGCGCGCGCGATCCGCAGCAACTGCGCGCCGATGTCGCCGGAATGCGCCTGCGGATGCGCGCGGAACTGGATCGCAGCGATGCCGCCGTCTTCGACCTCAAGCAGGGCGAGGGTGGGCTGGTGGATCTGGAGTTCCTGTTGCAGGCGCTGGTGCTCGATCACGCCGATACCGCGCCGGACTTGCTGCTGCCGCGCGATACGCCGGGGCTGATCGAGGCGATGCGGGTCGCGGGCGTGTTCGATTCCGACACATGTGAACGCCTGCAATCGGCTCACGCGGCCTTGTTGTCACGCGGGCTGGATTGCACCCTGGACCGTCGCGCGCGCCGGGTACGCAGGGATGAGGCGGTGCAGCAGGCGCGCGCGGACATCCGTGCGGCGGTGCTGGCGCACGGACTGGATTTCAGCGTTGGCTGAGAACCACAGATCAAGGACGGCGAGCCGCCGTCTGGCTCCTGCGACAGCAGGGTCGCAAGTTGCCACGTCGTCGTGGAAAATCCTTGACGGGGAACAGAGTGTCTACAAGAGCAACAAGAGACGACGGGAATGGGTCGTGTTGGCGTTACAGCCCGAGCCGACGCTTTACTTCCGCTGCCACGCGCGCTGTTTCGCGCAAAGGCGTCACTGCGAACGGTGCCAGGGTCTCATCCATCGGACGTACCCGACCCAGTTCGAGCAGGCGGTCCACGAACCGTCGCGGTCGGCCTGTCAGCTGCGCCAGTCCGGCGACGAACACCGGCATGTTGGTGGCGCAGGCTTCCGACAGCATATTGACCGAGTCGGCCGTACACACGATTCGGTCGGCGCAGGCGAGCAGGCCGGGGTAGGGGTTGGCGCCATCGCCCGGACCGCTCCAGATGAGTCCGCTGCGACCGGCGACGTGGTGGCGCAGGCGCTCGGCGAGCCCGGGGGGCGTGCGTCGGGATGTGGTCACCAGCAGGCAGCCGCCTTCGGCTTCGGTCGTGCGCTGCACGCCGGTGGCGATCGCCTCCAGCAGTTCCGGATCGAATCGCGCGTGCGCGCTGGCACCGCCCAGCAACAATGCCGTACGCGGTTGCGGCAGGGTCGCCAACGCGCCGAAGTGCACGCGCGCTGCGGCCAGCCAGTCGTCATCGACCGGATGCAGGCTGCCAAGCATCGAGATCACGTTGTCGCCGTCCAGCCGGTCGTGGTCGGGGGCGATCACCAGATCCCAGTGCCGGGTCGGAATTCGCGGATCGAGGATCTGCACCGTGCGCACGCCTCGCCGGCGCAGGACACGCGTCGCCAGCGCGGCCTGCCGTCCGCAACCGATGGCCAGTTCCGGCGGCGTGCGCAGGGCCTGGGCGAAGCTGGTGCCGAAAGCGTGTTCCGCCATAGCGCCGCGCGGCGCGGTCCAGCGCCACGGTGCGTGGGTGTGCAGCGTCCATTCGCGTGCGGGTCGGTCCAGTGCCGCGGCCAGCGCGAGGACCTGACGCAGGTTGCCGGCATGGCCGTCGCAGAGCGTCCAGGTCGCCGAACGGGTGTCCGAGTGTTCCATATTTGATCGTAATCCGTTCCAAAGTGGCTGGCTGTTGCGAATCAGGTCGTGCCCTACAATTGCCGCCTTGGCAGCGGCGTGCATTGCCGCACCCACTCAATCCATTGCACTTGCGGAGATCATAGATGCCCCAGACCCGGCACGAAGCACTCGACCCGGCAGCACTCGACCAGTTGTTCCGTACCGCCCGCACCCACAACCAGCTGGGCGGCGAGGTCAGCGACGAGACCTTGCGGCAACTGTACGACCTGGTGAAGTGGGGCCCGACCAGCGCCAACATGAGCCCGGCGCGATTCGTGTTCGTGAAGTCCGCCGAGGCCAAGGCCAGGCTGGGTCCTGCGCTGGACGAGGGCAACCACGCCAAGACCATGGCCGCGCCGGTGACGGTGATCGTCGGCTTCGACGAGGATTTCCACGAGAAGCTGCCGTATCTGTTCCCGCATACCGATGCGAAGAGCTGGTTCGACGGTCCGCGTGATGCCCGCAGCGCCGCCGCGTTCCGCAACGGCAGCCTGCAGGGCGCGTACCTGATCCTGGCGGCGCGTGCGCTGGGACTGGATGCCGGCCCGATGTCGGGCTTCAACAACGCAATGGTCGACGAGGTATTTTTCAAGGGCACCACGATCAAGTCGAACTTCCTGGTCAACCTGGGCCATGGCGACGCCGATACGTTGTTCCCGCGTTCGCCGCGCCTGTCCTTCGATGAGGCAGCGCGGATTCTCTGAGTCGGCACACTCCGTGCGCCGGCCGCTCCAACACCACTGATTCAACACACCAATATCAACCGACATTACGAGGAGTTACACCATGTTCAAGCGACTGATCCTTGCCGCCGCCCTGGCCACCGCCAGCACCGCCGCCTTTGCCGCTCCGGTCACCTACCAGCTGGACCCGTCCCATACCGACGTGATCGCGCAGTGGAGCCATTTCGGTTTCTCCAACCCGAGCATGCACTTCGGCCAGGCCGATGGCGTGCTGGTGTATGACGCCGACAACGTCGCCGCCTCCAGCGTCCAGGTGACCCTGCCGCTGTCGTCGATGAACAGCTTTACCGCCAAGTTCGACGAGCACCTGCGCAGCGCCGATTTCTTCGACGCAGCCAAGTTTCCCAGCGCCAGCTTCAAGAGCACCAAGGTCGAAGCGGCCGGCGAAGGCAAGCTGAAGGTCACCGGCGAGCTGACCATCAAGGGCATCACCAAGCCGGTCGTGCTGGATGTCACCTTGAACAAGGTGGGCGAGAACATGATGAAGCAGCCGACCATCGGCTTCGACGCGGTGACCACCATCAAGCGCACCGATTTCGACGTCGGCATGTACGCGCCGGCCGTGAGTGACGAGGTGCAGATCCGCATCACCACCGAAGCCTCGGTGCAGAAGGCGGAATAAGGCGATCCATGATCATCCAGCGCCCTTCCGACAGCCGCGGTCACGGGCCGGCCCAGGTCGACTGGCTCGACAGCCGGCATACGTTTTCCTTCGGCGGTTACTACGACCCCGAATGGATGGGCTTCGGGGTATTGCGGGTGATCAACGAGGACCATGTCGCGCCCGGTGCGGGGTTCGCCCCGCATCGGCACGCGAACATGGAGATCCTCAGCTATGTGCTGTCGGGTGCGCTCTCGCACCGCGACAGCAGCGGTGCGGAAGGCGTGATCCGGGCCGGTGAATTGCAGTGGATGAGCGCAGGTCACGGCGTCGAGCACAGCGAGTTCAACGCCTCGACGACCGAGCCGGTGCATTTCCTGCAGATCTGGCTGCAGCCCGACCGGGTCAATGCCGCGCCGGACTATGCCCACCGGCCTGCGACGGTCGGCGACGGCTGGCAGCTGCTGGTCTCGCCGGACGGCGCCAGCGGTAGCATTGCGATCCGCCAGCAGGCCCGGCTGTACCGGGCCGGACTGACGGACGGGCAGACCGCCTCGTTCGACCTGGATGACGGCCATCGTTACTGGCTGCATGTCGCCACCGGTGCGGTCGCATCCGGTGCCCAGCGGCTGCTGGCCGGTGATGCGGTCGGCATGGTCGACGAGGCCGGAACGCTGATGCTGACCGCTGCGGCCGACGGCACCGATGTGCTGCTGTTCGAACTGCCACGGTAGGCAGGGCGGGGCGGCTGGTAAACTGGCCGCCTCGCATCATCCGTCGATACCCGCCATGACCGCAGTCCAAGACCACCCTACCCAGGCCAACGCCGAGCGTCGCTATGTCGTTACCCGCGCCGACCTGCCGTTGAGCTGCCCGATGCCGTCGATGGCACTGTGGAATTCGCACCCGCGCGTGTACCTGCCGATCGAGGCGGAGCGCGAATGCGATTGCCCGTATTGCGGCGCGCATTTCGTCCTCCAGGACTGACCCTCCCGCGATGCGCCGGATGACCGTCGTCCAGCTGTTGCCGGCGCTGGAATCCGGCGGGGTGGAACGTTCCACCCTGGAGATCGCCCAGGCGCTGGTCACGGCCGGACACCGGGCGATTGTGGTCTCCGCTGGTGGCCGCCAGGTGCCGCGCCTGCTGGCTTCCGGTGCGGAGCATGTGACGCTCGACATTGGTCGCAAGTCGCTGCTGACGCTGCGCCAGGTACGGCCGCTGCGTGCCTTGCTGGCCGGCGGAGATGTGGACATCGTCCATGTGCGCTCGCGGTTGCCGGCCTGGCTCGCGAGGTTCGCCCTGCGCGGCATGGCTGCCACGACGCGGCCGCGGCTGGTCAGCACCGTGCACGGACTCAACTCCGTTTCGGCCTACAGCGCCGTGATGACCCGCGGCGAGCGGGTCATCTGCGTATCCGGCTGCGTGCGCGATTACGTGCTGCGGCACTACCCGCAAACCGATCCCGACCTCCTGAGGGTGATACCGCGCGGCATCGATCCGGCGGCATTTCCGCACGCACCGTTGCCGGATCGCACCGCGCGTCAATGGGCAGCCGCGCAGCATCCGGCACTGGCCGGTAGCGGTCCGCTGCTGCTGTTGCCCGGCCGCGGTACCCGCCTGAAAGGGCATGCCGATGCGTTGGAA
>DATJBR010000084.1:0-2789 GCA_035515255.1 Lysobacter sp.
CGCTTCAGGGGTTTGATCAGACGCGTTCGGCTGCCGGGTACAACTCGTGGTCCTCGCGCTGCAGTCGTTCGTGGAGGGCGCGGAACACCGTGTTGGCCTGCTGGCGAAATCCGTCGGCTCGGCGGCGATACGGCTTTCGACCCGCCAGGTCAGCACGAACGCCTTGAACGCGCGGCGATGCCGGTCATCTCGGCCTGGACTGGCGTGCCATCGCGACGGTGCCGCATCCCCCGAAGCGATCAGCGCCGGGTACAGCACCGAGTCTTCCGCCGCGACGTGGAATTTGATTCCACTGCTGATGGTCACGATGAGCCCGGCAATCTTTCCCGCGCCGGACGACTCCCGACCGGATCGCGCCCGGTCTGGCGCGGCTGTATCTTCAGCCGGTGTAAACCGCGACGGCCCGGTCGTTGCACCGCATTCGCTCATGACTGAAGGATTGTGTATGAGCCGCACTACGCCCCCTCACGCGTCCGACGATATGCGCGGAAGCCGCAACCTCTGGAATGCCTCAACGGCCTGGTTGAGCCGCGTTCCCGTGGAGGATCCGGTTGACCGGCGCAACGCGCCGATGCTGCAGGTGGTGCTGTTGATCCTCGCCAGCCTGCCGCCATTGATGTGGGCGTACCGGCTGTTTGCCGTCGACATGCCGTGGCGGCCAGGTGAAACCCTCGGTCTGATCCTGAGTCTGGCATTGAGTGTGCTGGCGATTTTCAGCTTCGTGCTGATCCGCCGTGGCCGGCTGCAGTGGGCGGTGCGCCAGCTGATGGCGGTGGTCGCGGTGGTGATGCTGCTGTCCTACCTGGGCGCCGGTTTTGGCGCCAACCGCTTCGAGCAGCCGGTGCAGGTGATCTGGCTGGTGATTTCGGGCCTGATGATCGGTCGCCGCGCACTGTGGTTGATGTACGGGTGGACCTTGCTGGCCTTTGCCATAGGTGGGTGGATCGACGTCCGGGCGGAACGCATCGAGCTTGCGGCCGTCTTCGGTGACGTGGTGATCAGTGGCTCGATCTTCCTGCCCATTGTCGTGGCTGTGGATCGAAGTGTGGCGGCATTGCGCGAAAGCCTGCTCGCCGCAACCCGTCGCGGCAACGAGCTGGCGCAGGCGAACCGCTTGCTGCAGGCTGAGATCGCCGAGCGCGAGCGGGTGCAGGACCAACTGATCCATGCGCAGAAAATGGAAGCCGTCGGTCGGCTGTCCAGCGGCGTTGCGCACGACTTCAATCACCTGTTGGGTCTGATCCAGGGCTACGCCGCCCGTGGCCAGCGGGCAGCCGATGACGACGGCATGCGCAAAGCGCTGGAGGGGGTCGATTCGGCCGCGCGCCGTGCTGCGGCGGTGGCCAACAAGCTGCTCAACTTCAGTCGCCAGGACATCACCGTCAAGGAAGCCTTCGACGCCTGCGCCGCATTGCGGGACATGCAGCCGATGCTCCGGCAACTGCTCGGTCCGGGTATCAGGATCGACTTCGATCTGCCGGCATCGCCCTGCACCATCCACTTCGACCGGGCCCAGTTCGACCTGATGGTGTTGAACATCGCCGCCAATGCGGCTCACGCGATGGCGGACGGTGGGCGATTCACCGTTGCCGTACGCGAGCGCACCGAAACATCCGGGAGGGAGGTCGAGATCGAGTTCGGCGATACCGGACACGGCATGACCGACGAAGTGCGCGTCAGGTTACTGGAGCCTTTCTTCACCACCAAGCCCATCGGCGAAGGCACCGGCCTGGGCCTGGCCGTGGTGGCCGGGCTGGTCGAGGATGCCGGCGGGGCAATTGTGCTGGACAGCGCGCCGGGCGAGGGCACCCGGTTCCGGGTCCGGTTGCCCCTGGTCGTTGCGGCACGGCCGGAAGAGCAAAGCAGGGCCGGAGGGCTGGGTGGCGTTGCTCTCTCCGTGCCGGAGTAGCACTTACCCATCGCTCGACGCCAATGGGCTGCCGTCCTTGCGGGGTTGGCAGGCCATCCAGCCGCGACCACACCGGATATACCTTGCAGGAGCGGATCGGTTACGGTTATCCGGACGGGTAACCATGATTACTGAATGCGGATGTCACCTTTTCTCAGGGAAATGAAATGCTGACCTCCACTATCGCCCCGCCGCGTGTCGTCATCGTCGAGGACGACGATGAGTTCCGCGCGTTGCTGGTTTCCGACCTTGCCGAACGCGGTATGGCCGTGGTCGGAGTGGATAGTGCCGAGGCGCTCTACCGCCATTTATTGGTCGACTCCTGCGATATCGTGGTGCTCGATGTCGGCTTGCCGGGCGAGGATGGCTATTCGGCAGCACGCCACCTGCGCCAACTTTCATCGATGGGCATCCTGATGCTGACCGCGCAGGATTGTCCGCGCAGCATGGCGCGGGCGCTCACCGCCGGGGCCGACATGTATCTGCTCAAACCGGTCGATCTGGATGTCCTGGCCGCCAGTGTGTTGAGCCTGCAACGCCGTCTGGCGTCTTCGGTTTCGCCAGCCGTGGCGGACGCGGCGGCAACGCAGGAGGTGGTCAGTTGGTCACTGAAGGGCGGAGGCTGGAACCTCGTCTCGCCCACGGGCAGCAAGGTGGCACTGGGCGAGGCGGAGCGGGCATTCCTGCGCCAGTTGTTTTCCAAGCGCGGCCAGCCGGTCGATCGCGAAACCCTGATCCGCGCGATCACCGACGAGCCGTGGGATTTCGACCCGCACCGTCTTGAAGTGCTGATCCATCGGCTGCGCAGGCGGGTGAAAGCCGCCGCCGGCCTGATGCTTCCCGTGCGCGCGGTACGTGGTGTGGGGTATGTGCTGGTGGA
>DATJBR010000085.1:0-7482 GCA_035515255.1 Lysobacter sp.
TGGCAATCTTGAAGCCGTTCAGATGCAGGATCGGCAGCACCGCCCCGTCACGCGCGGGGTTGAGGAACTTGTTGGAATGCCAGCTGGTGGCCAGCGCGCCGGTCTCCGCCTCCCCATCGCCGACGATGCAGGCGACGACCAGATCCGGGTTGTCGAATGCCGCGCCGTAGGCATGGGCCAGCGAATAGCCCAGCTCACCGCCCTCGTGGATGGAGCCGGGCGTTTCCGGCGCCACATGGCTGGGAATGCCATACGGCCAGGAGAACTGGCGGAAGAGCCGGCGCATGCCGTCCCTGTCGCGCGCGATGTCGGGATAGAACTCCGAATACGTGCCTTCCAGATACGAATGCGCCACCACGCCCGGCCCACCGTGGCCCGGCCCGATCACGTAGATCATGTCCAGATCGTGGCGCTTGATCACACGATTGAGATGGACATACAGGAAGTTCAAGCCCGCGGTCGTACCCCAATGGCCGAGCAGGCGGGGCTTGATGTGCTCGCGCAGCAGCGGCACTTCAAGCAACGGGTTGTCCTGCAGATAGATCTGGCCGACGGTGAGGTAGTTGGCCGCACGCCAGTAGGCATGCATCTTGTGCAGGACCTCGTCGGACAACGTGGATTGCATGGCCTCTCCAGACGGATGGGCCGCACCGACGATGCCCGGCCAACCCTGCGAGTCACACGTCTTGGGGCCGCCGGCGTGTACGCCGGCTTCGACCCTTCCTGCATCGCCTTCCGGCAGCGGTCGGCCCGGGATGTCTTTACGGCGGATACCGCTGTCGATATGTGCCACTCGCCGGATCATGGGGCCGTGACGATCCGCCGCCCGGTCCCGGGCAATCCTGTCCATGATCGCTGGGCACCATGTCCCGCCAGCGGGGCAGGCAACGGTCGCGCCTACGACAACGCGACATCCATCAACAGCACCACCTTGCCGGTGTGCCGTCCGCCTTCCAGGTAGGCGTGCGCCTGGGCCGCCTGCGCCAACGGGAAGGTCCGGTCCACGACCGCGCGCACGCGCCCGTCCGCGATCCACGGCCAGACCACGCGTTCCACTTCCGCGCTCAGCCGGGCCTTTTCGTCCGCATCGCGCGGGCGCAAGGTCGAGCCGGTGATTACCGCCTGCTTGCGCATCACCGCGAACACCGGCACCTGCAGTACCGGCCCGCCGAGGAAGGCGATGTAGACGATGCGTCCGCGCGGATTGAGCGCGTCCAGGGTCGCCTCGAAGTACGGCGCACCGACCATGTCGAGGGCGACATCGATGCCGCCGGCCGCTTTCGCGATCGCACCGAAGTCCTGGGAGAGCGTGTCCACCGCGATGTCGGCGCCGAGCTCGAGCGCCCGCGCCGCCTTGCCGGCACCGCGCGCGGTCGCCAGCACCTGCGCACCGGCCGCTTTCGCCATCTGGATCGCGGCGACACCGATGCCCGAGGTCGCGCCGTGCAGCAGCAGGCGCTCGCCCGGCTGCAGCGCGCCATGCTCGAACACGTTGGCGTACACGGTGAACACGGTCTCCGGCAGCGCGGCGGCATGGATGAAGTCGAGCCCGGCCGGAATGGGCAGCACGTGGCGCGCATCGGCGAGCGCGTACTCGGCATAGCCGCCACCGCCCAGCAGCGCGCAGACGTGGTCGCCGACGCGCCACTTCCCGGCCGCCACGACCACCTCGCCGGCCACCTCCAGGCCCAGGGTTTCCGGTGCTTCGGGCGGCGGCGGATAACCGCCCTCACGCTGCAGCAGGTCGGGCCGGTTGACCCCGGCGGCGCGCACGCGGATCAGCACCTCGCCGGCTGCCGGCACCGGCCGCGGCAGTTGCACCAGATGCAGGGCATCCGCACCGCCCTTGCCGCCGCGGATCGCCACCGCATTCATCATCAGGCTTCCCGACATACCCATCACCTCGCCTCGTTCACTGCCACACAGCTTGCACGCTTGCCGGGTGAACACCCGGGGAAACCGGCAGGGAACTTGGCGACAGGCACGTCCGGCACAGCCGTCGTCACGGTCGGCTTCTATACTTTGCCGCCATCCTGTCAGCCCACCCGCCTCCGTGGCCGACGGCGCGACCGCCTCCTTTCCCTTCCAGCGCCCATGACTTCCCCACCTCCCTCGCCCGAACGTACCGTCACCGGTCCGGGTACCGAACCCCGCCTGCCGTTGTGGCGCGGCCGCGGCCTGATCCTGCTCGGCATCGCGCTGTCCGCACTGAACCTGCGCACCGCGGTGACCTCGCTGACCCCGCTGCTCGACAGCCTCGGCCAGACCTTCGATTTCGGCCCGACCATGACCGGCGTGTTCGGCATCGTGCCGACCGCGGCCTTCGCGGTGTTCGGCGTCGCCACCCCGGCCATCGCCCACCGCCTCGGCCTGGAAAGGACCGCGCTGCTGGCGATGCTGCTGGCGGCGATCGGCCTGCTGACCCGCGGTTTCGCCGCCGACACCGGGCAACTGCTGCTGACCTCGGCCGTAGCGCTGTCGGGCATGGGCATCGGCAACGTGGTGCTGCCGCCACTGGTCAAACGCTACTTCGCCGATCGGGTCGGCGGGGTCAGCGCGATGTACATCACCGTGTTGCAGATGGGCACGATCCTGCCCGCGCTGACGGCCGTGCCGGTGGCAGAGGCGCTGGGCTGGCGGGTGTCGCTGGGGGCGTGGTCGCTGGTGGCCGTGGCCGCCGCGCTGCCCTGGGCGATCACCCTGTACCAGGAGCGTTACGGCCGTTCGGCCAAAGCGCGCGCGCTGGCGGCCATCCACGATCAGGCCGTGACGACGGGCGATGCCGCACCCGAACTCGCCGCACCGCCGCCGGGTGGTCGCGTGTGGCGCTCCCCGGTGGCCTGGGGCATGGCGCTGATGTTCGGCATGACCTCGCTGAACAGCTATTCGATCTTCACCTGGCTGCCGAAGCTGCTGGTCGATGCCGGCGGCAGCGCGACGTTCGGCGGCGCGATGGTCGCGCTGTATTCGGCAATGGGATTGATCAGCGGCTTCGCGATGCCGGTCATCGCGGTGCGGGTCAAAAATCCATTCCCGATCGTGATCCTGTGCTGCCTGTTGCACCTGAGTGCATTCATCGGTCTGCTGCTGTCACCGATGACGCTGACGCTGCTGTGGGCCGCGCTGCTGGGTCTGGGGCCGAGCACCTTCCCGCTCGCGCTGACGCTGATCAACCTGCGCACCCGCACCCCGGCCGGCTCCGCCGCACTGTCGGGCTTCACCCAGGGACTGGGCTACGCGTTGAGCTGCGCCGGCCCGTTGATGTTCGGCTGGCTGCACGAACTGTCGGGCGGCTGGCTGTGGCCGTTCGCGTTTCTCAGCAGCAGCCTGGTCGCGCTGGCGTTCGGTGGCTGGCTGGCATGCAAGCCGCGGATGCTGGAGGACAGCTGGTAGGCGCGGACAGATTTTCGTTCATTGCGACGCCGCTCACGCCTTGTCCAGCGCCTTCAGCAGCAGCTCCGCCGCATGCCAGCTGGAGGCCGGATTCTGGCCGGTGATCAGTTCGCGGTCGTGCTTGACGTGGCTGAGCCACGGCACGCTGTTCTCCACGTTCGCCCCCAACTCCTTCAACCGGTGGGACAGCAGGAACGGCACGCGGTCATCCAGCCCGCCGAGCTTTTCCTCGATATCGGAAAACGCTGTCAGCGTGTAGCCCTCGACCAGCGGCCTGCCGTCCGCACTCAGCACGCCGACGAAGGCGGCCGGGCCGTGGCAGACCGCCGCGATGGGTTTTCCCTGCCGATGGAAGTCCGCCAGCAATCGGCCGACCTCCGGATTCCCCGGCAGATCGAACATCGGTCCGTGCCCGCCGGGAATGAACACCGCGGCGAAGTCCTCCGCGCGCACGCCGGCCAAGGGCACCGTATCGCGCAACCGCTCGACCGCATCGGTCCAATCGTGATGCTGTTCCGCCTTGGCGCTGCGCGGATCCACCGGCGTCGTTCCGCCCTTCGGACTGGCGACCACCACCTCATGTCCGGCCTCGGTCAACACCAGGTACGGCACCACGAATTCCTCCAGCCACAGTCCGGTCACATCCCCCGCAGGCATCACGGGAACGCTGGTGACGATCATCAGGACGGTGGCCATGGCGGACTCCGGAACGGGCGGGGAATATCAAGCGCCCTGCCAGCTTCGTCCCCACGGCGTTAACGCCGGATGCAGTCGATCGCCCTACCAATGCCGCGCTTCCTGCGTTGCCTGTCCGGTATCAAGCCGGAAGATCGTGCATTGCATCGACCCTACGATCCAATTATCGATTCAGAGGAGTGACGTGATGCCTGTATCCATCGGAAACCGCTTCAATGCGATCGCGCGGTTCGCACTGCCCGCCGCGCTCGTGATCTCGGCGCTGGCCCTGGCCGGCTGTGGCGGTGCCGGCACGGAGGCCGGTTCCGGCGCCTCGGGCGGCAAGGCGGACAGGAACGCGAATGGCGTGACGCTCGCCAGCGGTGACTGGTCGCTGGACGCCACTGCCTCCGCCGCCCTCATGCCGGCCCACTCCACCGCCCCTTTCAGCGCTCGGCTCGCCAGCGGCTGGGTGAATGCCGACCGTGTCCGGGCCAGCAACCAGGCGTCGGACGCGGATGAAAAACGCAGCCAGGCGCTCTCCAGCTTCGGCCTGACCACGATGGAGTTCTCGGCCGGCAAGGCCGAGTCGGGGACGTACCGGCTCGCCTCCGAGGTATCCGGTGACGACAGCGGCACCGTCGTGATCCAACAGGACAAGGGGGCGGGACTGGACAGCGAATACACCTCACAGTCCGGCACGCTGACCATCAAGTCGGTGCAGGTCGAGGAGGGCCGCTACAGCATCAGGGTGATCGCGGTCGACGGCAGCTTCGACGGGCAGTTCACGGACAAGGAAGGCAACACCCGTCCGTTCACCGGCAGCTTCCGGTTCAACCCGGACAAGTAGACAAGCCCTTCCCGACGCCATCGCGCACGTGGATCGGCCACGTTGCCATCGGCGGCGTCGGGAATTTTCCTGCTCATCCGTTGAGCACAGGTGTTACCAGGGCAACTCGCTGCCATTGGCATGCCAGAACGTGCCGGTCTGCTCCAGGCCGAGCGTGTCCAGCCGTTCGATCAGCTGTCCGGCTGCGTGTTCCGGGCTGACCTCACCATTGCCGCCGACCATGTCGGTGGCGACGAAACCCGGATGCAGCAGGAATACCGCGACGCCGCGCGGCGCGAGATCCACCGCCAACGACTTGCCGATCGCGTTGACCGCCGACTTGGACGCGCGGTAGCCGTAACGACCACCCGAGCCGTTGTCGGCCACCGAGCCCATGCGGCTGGTGATGATGCCGATCTTCGCGCCTTCGCCCAGATGGCCCAGCAAGGCCTGCGCGACCCGCAACGGGCCCAGTGCATTGACCTCGAACTGGCGGCGCATGTCCTCCCAGCCGGATGAGTCGATCTCGCCCAGTACCTCGCGGGCCATGATCCCAGCGTTGAGCACCAGCACGTCGATGCGCGTGTCGCCCAGGCGCTGCGCCAGCTTTGCCAAGGCGGCGTCATCGGTCACATCGACGCCCGCCTCGACCTGCGCGCCGGTCGCGTCGAGCGCCTCGCTGGTCTGGCGGCAGGCGGCGATCACGCGGTCGCCGCGCGCGGTGAACTGGCGGGTGAGCGCAAGGCCGATGCCGCGATTGGCACCGGTGATCAGGACGTTTTTCATGTCGGACTCCGTGACGGTGAGGTCCCAGTCATGGCGTCGCGACCGCCGACAATCAAGGCGCGGCGGCGCTCCCGCAGTGGTCGCGCCAACCGCTAGTCGGCAGGAAGTCCACGAACGCGCAACAGCACCAGTCGCCGTTACGGCCAATCGCGTGGATGCCGGTACCCGCGATCGATGAGGCAGGACCATGACGCCGCCAGGCGCCTGACGTGCCATGACCCTGCCTCATACGGGTTCCGGCCCCGGATCAGCCGCGCTTGAGCAGCAGCCCCAGCATCCGGCGGAAACGCGCGCCATACGGCGGATTGAGCAGGCCACCGCCATTGAAGCGGGCCTGCCGGAACACCGGTTTCATGTGCGAGAAGGTGCGGAAGCCGGCTTCGCCGTGATACCCGCCCATGCCCGAAGGCCCCACGCCCCCGAACGGCAGGCCGTGCTGGGCGATATGGAACAACGTGTCATTGACGGTGACGCCACCGGCCCGGGTCCGCGCCAGCACCGCATCGACGCGCCGTGCGTCCTGGTCGAACACGTACAGCGCCAGCGGGTGTGGCCGCGCCGCCACGTAGGCGATCGCCTCGTCGAAGCTGTCGTATGGCACCAGTGGCAGCAACGGGCCGAAGATCTCCTCGCGCATCACCGCCATCGTGTCGTCGACACCGCTCAGCAGCAGCGGCGGCAGCAGCCGGCGTGCGTCATCCGCGGCGGCTTCGCTCAAGGGATGCAGGCGCGCGCCGGCCGACACCGCTCCGTCCCGCATCGCGGTCAGGCGCTGGTACTGGCGGTCGGAAATGATGCTGGCGTACTGCGCATTGCCTTCCAGTTGCGGATACATCCGCGCCATCACGCCGCAGGCGATGTCGATGAACTCGTCGACGCGTGCACGCGGCAGCAGCACGTAGTCGGGTGCGATGCAGGTCTGGCCGGCGTTGACCGTCTTGCCGAACACGATGCGCTCCACCGCGTGCCCGAAGCGCGCATCGGGGCCGATGATCGCCGGCGATTTTCCGCCCAGTTCCAGCGTCACCGGGGTCAGGTTCGCGGCTGCGGCCGCCATCACGTGGTGGCCGACCGTGGTCGAGCCGGTGAACAGCAGGTGGTCGAACGGCAGCGCGGAAAACCCCTGCGCCACCGCCGCATCCCCATTCACCACCGTGACTTCGTCGGGCTTGAAATAGCGGCCGACCTGTTCGGCGAACAATGCCGAGAAGTGCGGGGTGAACTCGCTCATCTTGAGCATCACCCGGTTGCCGGCCGCGAGCGCGTCCACCAGTGGCCCGATGGCCAGGTACAGCGGGTAGTTCCACGGCACGATGACGCCGATCACGCCCAGTGGCTGCGGCCGCAACTCGATGCTCGCCGGCAGGAACGCCAGCCCGGCCAGCGCGCGCCGCGGCCGTATCCAGCGGCGACCGTGGCGCAGTGCGTAGCGGATGCCCGACAGGCTGGGATACAGCTCCAGCAGGTCGGTCTCCTCCGCCGGGCGCTGGCCGAAATCGGCCTGGATCGCTTCGGCAAACGCCTGCCGCTGCTCCATCAACATCGACTGCAGCGCCCGCAGACGGCCGGCGCGGGCCGGCCAAGGCGGCAGCGGGTCGGCCGCGTGTGCGACGCGCATCCGCTGCAGTTGCGCGTTCATGGCGGCATCGTGGTTGCTCATCGGCCGGTCAGAAGCTCGCCCGCAGTTCCACGCCCCACATGCGCGGCGGGGTGATGGTCGCGTACGGCGTGCCGAACACCGCCGCCGACATGTTGCTCACGCCGGTGACGTAGCGCTTCTCGAACAGGTTGTTGACGTA
>DATJBR010000086.1:0-2167 GCA_035515255.1 Lysobacter sp.
GCGCTCGTGCGCCTCGTCGATCAGGATCGTGTCGTAGCGCGACAGCCAGCGGTCGGACTGGATTTCCGCCAGCAGGATGCCGTCGGTCATGAACTTGATTGCGGTCGAATCGCCGACGTTCTCGTTGAACCGGACCTGGTAACCGACCAATGCGCCCAAGGGGGTGTTCAGCTCCTCCGCGACGCGCTTGGCGACCGCACGCGCGGCGATCCGGCGCGGCTGGGTGCAGCCGATCATGCCGGCGGCGCCGCGCCCGGCGGCCAGGCACAACTTCGGCAACTGCGTGGTCTTGCCGGATCCGGTCTCGCCGGCGATCACCACCACCGGATGCTGGCGGATCAGTTCGACGATGCGCTCGGCCTCGCTGGCGATCGGCAGCGACGGATCCGCCGGCACCTGCGGCAGGCTCGCAGCACGCGCCTCGCGGCGGGTCACCGAGGTGGCCAGCGCCTGTTCGAATGCCGCCCGTGCATCCGCATCGCCCGGCCGACCGCGCCAACGCGACCACAAGCCGTGCAGGCGGCCGCGATCCCGGCTCAACCCGCCGTCGATCGCCCGCCGCGCCTGCTCCAGGTCAATGCGCGAGGCGTCTACGGGTCGTAACGTGGCTTTGGCAACGGGGTTGGTAGGCTTCATCAGTTCGTTCAAGAAAAACAACGCATTTCACGCGGCATCCCGCAGCGACCTATTGTCGCCGCAACACCCAGCACAGGAGAGCACCATGGCCAAGCCAGCGCCCGCAAAGGCGAGCAAGACCAAGAGCAGCACGTCCGGCAAGAACACGAAACCGGTTTCTACCGGTTCCGGCGCCCCCGCCATCGATATCGGGATGAGCACGGGCGATCGCAAGAAGGTTGCCGACGGTCTGTCGCACTTCCTCGCCGACGCGTACACGCTGTATCTGAAGACCCACAATTTCCACTGGAATGTCACCGGGCCGATGTTCAACAGCCTGCACCTGATGTTCGAAGCGCAGTACACCGAGCAGTGGGCCGCACTGGACGACATCGCCGAACGCATTCGCGCGTTGGGTTTCAACGCCCCGGGTTCGTATGCGGAGTTCACCAAACTGTCGTCGATCCCCGAAGAGGCCGGCCGGACCGATGTCCCCGACTGGCACGAGATGGTGCGCCAACTGACCATCGGCAACGAAGCCGTCTGCCGCACCGCGCGCAGCGTGCTCAAGACCGCCGACGATGCCAGCGACGACCCGACCGTCGACCTGCTGACCCAGCGTCTGCATACCCACGAGAAATATGCCTGGATGCTGCGTTCGTTGTTGCAGTAAGCGGAGCGCTTTGGCTGCCCAGAGCTGCCAGTGGATGCCCGGTGGTCCAATGAGAAAAGCCGGCCATGGATGGCTGGCAGAATTCGACTCTTTCTGGAGTCGGAAACAAAAACCGCTGCTTGCTGTTGCGCAGGCACCCGACGGGTGCCACCAAACCTTTCCAGTGGCCGAAGGAAAGTCAAAAGCGCAGCCTTTGAATTGTCCCAACCGTGAAATTTGCACAATTCGCGAGCAGCGCCTGCCGGGTATCCCGCTCAGTCGCTCCACGATATTCGCTTGGTGATCGGGACACCCGGCAGGCACCACCAAGCCTTTCCAGCGGCCGAAGGGAAATTAAAAACGGGTTGAGCCCGTGAAACGCCCCAACCGCGAAATGCGCCCAGTTTCGCGAGCAGCGCCCGCCGGGTACCCGATCAGGTACATCCGGATTACTCATGTAGCCGAAGGAAAGCCCCGCAACGCCATGTCAGTAAATGACCGATGCGGCGTCCTGGACGGGTGTTGCGTAGAGCGGGCATGGATGCCCGCGGCGGCGAGTCGGCCATGGATGGCCGACCGAGCCGAGGAGCAATCCCGCCCAGGGCGCAGCTCAATCCGAAGCCGGCATCCCGCTGTCGCTGCTACTTAATTTGCACTGCCGCTACGCATCCCGGTGAACAAGCACCTTTTGATCACCCAGAACCGCATCGTCCGCCCGGCCACCGGGATCGCCCCTTGCTACCCTAGCGCGATGGAAAACGCCGCACTCGATCTGCTTCGCACCACCTTTGGACACCCCGAATTCCGCGGCGAACAAGCCGCCATCATCGACTGCGTGGTCAACGGCGGCGATGCGCTCGTATTGATGCCCACCGGCGGCGGCAAGTCGCTGTGTTATCA
>DATJBR010000087.1:0-7583 GCA_035515255.1 Lysobacter sp.
CCCAGGTAGCCGCCGCTGTTGTCGAGGCCGTTGGCGGTGAGCAGGTCAACGACGCCACCGGCGTTGATGCGGCCGCCGTCGTTGTCCAGCGTGCCGGCGATGTTCAGAACACCGTCCGCGAGGGTCACCGGTGGCGTCACGCTACCGCCTGTCCCGGACTCGCCGTTGTCATGACCTCCGCCGGTTTCGCCGCCTGTGCCACCGTCGCCCGCATTGCCACCGCCCGTCCCGGGCTCGCCGACACCCGGGTTGAGCGCAGCGGATGCGGTCAGGCCAATGCGGCCGCCGTCCCGATTGCTCACCCGATCAGCCTGCAGCGTCAACTGCTGCGTCCCGGTCTGTTCGATCGCGCCGTCGCGGTTGCGCAGCGATGCCGCCTCCACTTCAATGCGGCGCGCGTTCACTGTGCCGCGGTTGTCCAGATCCTTCGGCGTGGTCACCACCAGTTCCCGTGCCGCGCTGAGGGTGCCTGCATTGGCCACACCACCATCGGCGCTCACGCGCAGGTCGGTCTTTGACTGCATGGCGCCGGTGTTTTCCAGGCGGCCGTCGACCGTCACCATCAGTTCGCCCGCCGATGCGCCAATCTCACCGGCATTGCGCACGCCGACGCCATGTTCGGTGCCGAGCAACGCGATCTTGCCGGCATACATTCCACCCAACGCACTCACGTCCAGTGCCAGAGTCGGGGCGGCACCGGTGTTTGTGCCGGTCGCAACGGCCACCTGGGTGTGGTCGGCACTCACTGCGTTGATGCCAGTCGTGACCTGGAGTTGCTGGGCCCAGATCCCGGCGTTGACCTGCAGCGAGCGCGCGATCAGCTCGGTGTAGTCGGTGTGGGTCGCGTCCAGGCCTGCGCCGGTCACACGGATCGTCCCGCGCTCAACGCCGTAGCCCTTGAGCGCATCGTGTTCGAGGATCGGTGTGCCGGTGGTCAGCGTCGCCCGGCTGGCGTTGAGGAAGCCACCACCGTCGACCTGGATGCCCGCCGGATTGGCAATCACGACCTGCGCGCGGTCGCCGGCCACTTCGACATATCCGTGCAGGTAACTCGGATCGGCGCTGTTGACCTCGTTGAGGATCACCCTGGCGGTGCCCGTCGCCAACCACGGGTTGCCCTGCACCCAGCCGGCCAGTTGCGTCTGTACCTGGGTGCGCGAGTTGTTGAGAATCGCGCCCTCAGCGTTCACGTCGAACCGGCTGTAGACGTTGCGCGACACACCTGCCGCCGACGGCGTGGTGATGTTGACCACAGGCACGCCATCCGCCGTTTCCAGCACGGTCGGCCGATGCCGGCCCGGTGCATCGGGATCCGCCACGATCCGGCCCACCCTCTCGCCGAGGACCTGTTGGGCAACCGCTGGCGCCACCACCCCGACCAGCCCCAATGCCAGCCACAGCGCGAAGCTGACCGGGCGCAGGGTGGCAGCCACTGGACCGCCATCCGTTGACCCACCGCCGCCAGGGCGGCCCGCAATCTCGGCCACCACCTGGAGCACGCCCAGGGCGCGGTTGAAAACGATCCGGTACAGGTGCTTGTTCATACGGATATTTCCTTGTGTTCCGTTGCAAACGACGTCAGTAGGCCCAGCCAAGACTGAAACCGGTAGCGGTGTAGGCGGTTGCGAAACCGTTTGGTTCGCGGATCGGGGCACCGACAAACAGATCCCAGGACCCGCGGCCGTAACCGCCACGCAGGCCGATGACGGCGCCGGCGAGGTGATTGCCCAACTGCCACTGCGTCGACGGGCCGCCGACATGACCGTAATCGGCCCCCAGGTAGAGCTCCTGCCCCCCTCCCAGCGACAGACTCAGATCGTTGCGAAGCAGCCAGCCACGCTCTCCCGCCAGCGATACCTCGCCGTCGAAGCCGCGAACGGTGTATCGCCCACCGATCGCGAACCGGTCCTGCGGCACCAGCGGGGTCCGGTTCCATTGCCCCCGCCAACTGCCGCTGTAACGCAGGCGCTGACCACCCCACTGGAACGGCACGGCCACCTGCAGGTCGGCGGTGATGACCTTCAAGCGGGAGGTGCCCTCGCCGAATGCCTCTTCCGGCGCAGCCAATGCACCGAAGGCCCCGGTTCCACGGCGATACGCCATGCGCGCATCCAGCGTCGCCGCCCCCAGAAACTGCTTGTAGGTGCCCCCGATCTCCCAGCCGGCCGTACGTCGCCGCTGTACGTGGATTTCGGTGTCGTCGATGAAGTTGTCCGACTCGCGCCACCAGCCACGGCCATACATACCGGTCTTGACGGTGGCATTGCGGAACAGCAGCCGCGAAAGGCGCAGATCGGCATTCCGGCTGGAACCGCTGTAGACGTAGGTTTCGTAGGCACCCGCCACCGCTTGGTGGTAGTCGTAGTCGCTGGCCGTCGCCCCAACCAGCCAATAGCCGAACGGCACGTCGTAGTGCGCGGTCCGGCTGGCGGTACCCTTCCGACCGCCGTTGAACACGTCGTGTCCGAAGTCGACGTAGAACAGGTCATTCCACATCAAGCCGTTGTCGAACGACAGCGTCGGGCCACCCTGCAACTTGCCGGTCGACTGGCTGCCGGAGTCGTCCAACGACAGATTCACCCGCGCCCGCGCCCGTTGCTGCCAACCGATGACCAGGTCGCTTTCGCCCGGACGCGGATCGTCGCCATCGGCGGGAACGATCTGTATGTCGGCGGTCACGGTCGGCAGCCGCTGGAAGTTCTCCAACGCCTGCTCGATGTCGCGCAGGTTGAGCAGCTCCCCCGGTTGCGCCGGCACCGCGTTCCAGAAACTCGCACGGACGGGGGAGTCGCTGGCGAAACGGATCGCACGGATCCGCCCTGGCACGACGGTCAAGGTCAAAGTGCCGATTTTCAGGTCCTGCGGCGCGGCGAGCACACGGGTGGTGACGAAGCCGCGCGCGATGATCGCGTTCTGGACGCGCTTCATCGTCACGTTGACACCTTCCGTGCCCAGGCAGTGACCGGTAGCAGGATCGCTGGCGGGATCCGCCGCCTTCAAGGCCCAACCGAATCGGTCCGCTTCGTCGCCATCCAGTACGACCTGCTGGATGACAAAGCATGGTGACTCCCCGGACGGAAAACGGTCGGGCAGCACCGCTTTTTCGGCCTGCAGTCGCACATCGGGCGTGACTTCCTGCTGCTCACGCAGGTTCCGCGCGCGCTCCTGCTGTCGCCTCAGCTCCTGAGCGTCCGGATTGTTCTGGGCCCAGACCGGCGTCGACAGGACGACACAAAGCGCCGCCCCAAGCGCCGGCACCCACCCAACCCGACCGCATCGATAGCCCATAGACCGACCAGGCTGCAGCAAGCAGCCGTCAAATTTCCTTGTCGTAAACACCCTTCCCCCTGCCACACCACATCACGCCCCATGCAGATGAAGCGCACCGGTCATATTCCAAGCCTTTGCCTGCCGGCCCCATGAGCACCAAGGCCCTGGCCATACCGTGGCAGAAACTCCAAATAACCGCAGTCGGGGATTACTTACCCGCGGGTAGGAAAACTCCCACCTCAGCGTTCTGCAGCCCCGATGCGCGCGTACAAAGATGCATGCTGGTTGCGTGTCAGAAAAAGAAAAAGGCCACTCGTGAGAATGGCCTAAGTCTTTGTTCTAATTGGTGGGCGGTGAGGGTTTCGAACCCCCGACCCCTACCATGTCAAGGTAGTGCTCTACCACTGAGCTAACCGCCCATTCGCCAACCGTGTGAAGCCGGCGAGGCCGCGCAGTTTAGCCTGCCGCGCGGAAGTGGGCAACAGGTTTCGTCGGCTAGGCACCAAACCCCTGTTCTTTCAGCCGATGCAGCTGGTCGCGCATGGCCGCGGCCTGCTCGAATTCCAGGTCGCGGGCGTGCTGGTACATCTTCTGCTCCAGCTTCTTGATCCGCGCCGACAGCTGCGACGGGCTCAGCGCCGCGTACTCGGCCATCTCTTCGGCCACCTGGCGGGCGCGGTTGCGACCCTTGAGCGCGTCCGGGTCGACCCGCGCGCCTTCCATGATGTCGACCACGTCGCGCACCACGGACACCGGGGTAATGCCGTGCTCGGCGTTGTACTCGACCTGCTTGGCGCGGCGACGGTCGGTTTCCTCGATCGCGCGCTGCATCGAGTTGGTGATCTTGTCGGCGTACAGGATCGCCTTGCCGCGCACATTCCGGGCGGCGCGGCCGATGGTCTGGATCAGCGAGCCGGTCGAGCGCAGAAAGCCTTCCTTGTCCGCATCCAGGATCGCCACCAGCGACACCTCCGGCATGTCCAGACCCTCGCGCAGCAGGTTGATGCCGACCAGCACGTCGAACTTGCCCAGCCGCAGGTCGCGGATGATTTCCACCCGTTCGACCGTGTCGATGTCCGAGTGCAGGTAGCGCACCCGCACACCGTGTTCGGCGAGGTATTCGGTCAGGTTCTCGGACATGCGCTTGGTCAGGGTGGTGATCAGCACCCGGTCGCCCATCGCCACGCGCTTGGTGATCTCGCCCATCACGTCATCGACCTGGGTCGCGACCGGGCGGATCTCCACCTCCGGGTCGATCAGGCCGGTCGGGCGCACCACCAGTTCGACCACCTGGCCTTCGGACTTCTCCAACTCGTAATCGCGCGGGGTGGCCGAGACGAAGATCGAACGCGGCGAGCGTCCTTCCCACTCCTCGAACCGCAGCGGCCGGTTGTCCAGCGCCGACGGCAGGCGGAAGCCGAACTCGACCAGCGTCTCCTTGCGCGAGCGGTCGCCCTTGTACATCGCGCCGATCTGCGGAACCGTCACGTGCGACTCGTCGAGCACCAACAGCGCATCCGGCGGCAGGTAATCGAACAGGCACGGCGGTGGCTCGCCGGGCATGTGGCCGGTCAGGTGGCGCGAATAGTTCTCCACGCCGTTGCAGTAGCCGACCTCGGCCAGCATCTCCAGGTCGAACTGGGTGCGCTGGGCGAGCCGCTGCGCCTCGACCAGCTTGTTCTGCGCGTACAACTGCTCCAGCCGGACCTTGAGCTCGTCCTTGATCGCATCCACCGCGTCCAGCACCGTGCGCCGCGTGGTGACGTAGTGCGACTTGGGGTAGATCGTGTAGCGCTGCAGCTTGCGCAGGGTCTCGCCAGTGAGCGGATCGAACGCGGTGACGTTCTCGATCTCGCCGTCGAACAGCTCGATCCGCACCGCCTCCATTTCCGACTCGGCCGGATGCACGTCGATCACTTCGCCGCGCACGCGGTAAGTGCCGCGCCGCAGCTCGGTGTCGTTGCGGACGTACTGCATCTCGGTCAGGCGACGGATCAGCTCACGCTGGTTGATGCGCTCGCCGCGCACCATGTGCAGCACCATCCGGAAGTACTCGTTCGGGTCGCCCAGCCCGTAGATCGCCGACACCGTGCACACGATGATCGTGTCGCGCCGCTCCAGCAGCGCCTTGGTCGCCGACAGCCGCATCTGCTCGATGTGTTCGTTCACCGAGCTGTCCTTCTCGATGAAGGTATCCGACGACGCGACATAGGCCTCGGGCTGGTAGTAGTCGTAGTAGCTGACGAAATACTCGACCGCGTTGTGCGGGAAGAACGCCTTGAACTCGCCGTACAGCTGCGCCGCCAGGGTCTTGTTGGGCGCCATCACCAGGGTCGGCTTCTGCACCTGTTGGATCACGTTGGCAATGGTGTAGGTCTTGCCCGAGCCGGTCACACCCAGCAGCGTCTGATGCGCCAGGCCGGCCTCGAAACCCTCTACCAGCTTCTCGATCGCCTGCGGCTGGTCGCCCGCCGGCGAGTACGGCGAGACCAGCTCGAACACGCCCTCGCGCTGGCGCGCACCGGGGAACCGGTCGCCGGGGAGTGCATCCGTCGCCGATGGGGATATCTGGCTTTCGTCATTCATCGTGTAGAGGTGCCGTGTAGAGTCATTGCGCACTGAACCCGCAAGTGTAGGCCTCTCTGTGATGAGGGTCGTCGCGGCGAAACCCTACCCCGTGCCTGGCCGAAACGAGGATGACCGTTCAGCGAAGCTGGCGCGATGCTGCGCCGTGATCCCGCAATCCACGAACGGAGTCGATGTCATGAGGCAGGAAGCCCGTGGTTTTACCCTGATCGAGCTGATGGTGACGCTGGCGGTAATGGCGGTGTTGATGGCCATCGGCGTGCCGTCGTTCCAGCGACTGCAGCAAAGCGCACGGACGGCCACCGCCTTCCACCTGCTGACGACCTCGCTGGCCCTCGCCCGCATGGCGGCGGTCAGAAGCAACGCGCCGGTCAGCGTCTGCCCCAGCAGCGATGGCCGGTACTGCCGCGGCGACACGCTCTGGGATGACGGATGGATCGTGTTCGCCGACCCCACCCGCGCGAAGCAACCGGCATCCGTCGATGCCGTGTTGCACAGGTTCGACCGTGTCGGCCCAAGCGTCGCGCTGCGCAGCACCGCCGGCCGCACCCTCGTGCGCTTCCACCCGAGCGGCATGGCCCATGGCAGCAATCTCAGCATCCGACTCTGCTCGACAAGGGACGACACCCACCTGGGCAGCGTTATCGTCAACAACGCCGGCCGCCCCCGCAGCGAACGCCACAACGGTACACCGTGCCCCTTCGTACCTTGAACGCATCGAAGGCTTGACCCCAGCGCGCTACCGCTTACAATGCCCGTCCCCGCCCGAATAGCTCAGCTGGTTAGAGCACTTGACTGTTAATCAGGGGGTCGCTGGTTCGAGTCCAGCTTCGGGCGCAAAAAACATTTCAAGGGCCGCGAGCAATCGCGGCCCTTTTTGTTTGATTCCGGGCGGTCAACGGCTTGACCAATGTCTCGCCTCGCGCTAGCCGCCCGAACCAATGAGCAAATCATCGGACGTTCCTCAGACCCGTTTATGGGCACTGCCCAAGCATTCCAAGTCATCTCGCGATACGCGCACCGTACCGGGCAGCGCACGTTCGACAAGGACAGCGACTTTCGTCACGCTCCTAACGCCCTTGCAGCGCAGCAGCCTCCGACAAAATGCTGCAATGCAGCATAGCCAAAAAATGGCATCACCTCTCGGATGCACCGGCACTTGAAACCTGCTCCATCCAAGTCACAGCAGATCACGGAAGACCCTAGTCAGGAAACCCTCCAACTGCACCTGAAGGTGCCCAACCTCGGACGTCAAAAACAAGTTCAAACACGGAAAAGGCCCGCATCCGCTGCGGACCTTTTCTTTTTATGCAACCGGCGATTTCCCAAACAACCGGACCAGAGCATGGCCAAACCTTCGTCCCACGACACCACGTGGGAACCGATATTCAGAAACACTCTCCAACAGGGGTACCATTGACGCTGACCGATTTTGTACCTGCCTGATTCAGAGTCAGGTTTCCGCACCGGGAATCCTTTATCTGCGCGCCCGTCGCTGTCGCGCTGATACTGAATGCCCGAGCGGTCGCTACCTGGTCGAACGCAAACGTGTAAAACGCCGCCAGCTCGGTGCGACAGCCCGTCTGCGGCAATTCCGCTTCCTGATAGCTCATGGTCGTGGTGTAGTAGCGCTCCATGAACTGCGCCAGCTCCGTGAGGCATGCCGCTCCTGCGCCTCTCCGCGTTTTTATTACGTGGTTCTGGTAACTCGGATAGGCGACAGCAGC
>DATJBR010000088.1:0-5765 GCA_035515255.1 Lysobacter sp.
GGCGGCAGCAGGGCCTTCATGGCCTCGTAACCGTCGCGCGCATGCACCGCGACGCGCGGGTCGGCGGCGAAGTTGGCCTTCAATTGCGCGGCCTCCTCGGGCAGCAGCTCGCAGGCCGCGATCCGGTCGCCCTCGCGCAGCGCGTGTGCCAGCAACCACGGCGAGCCGGGATAGCTGGCGTTGCCGTGTTCGCTGCGGCAGGCTTTCACGGCGGCCAGGTAACGCGTGATGGCCGGGTGCTTCGGCGCTTCCGCGATCAGCCGGCCGATGCCGCCTTCGGCCTCGCCGGTGCGCTGGGCGGAGTTGCTGTCGAGCGCGTACAGGCCGCGCCCGGCGTGGGTGTCGAGCGCAAACAACGGGGCCGGCTTGGACGTCAGCGCGTCGCAGAGTGCCAGGACGGTGACGTGCTTGAGGACATCGGCATGGTTGCCGGCATGGAAGGCGTGGCGATAGTTCATCGCGACAGGGTATCCCGGCGACGGGGCGGGCGGCTGGATTATCCTGTCGCGGCCGGCCGTCGCCGTCCTTCCCGGCCCCGCCATTTCCGGTTCGATTTGCCCATGCCCCGCATCCTCCTGGTCGAAGACGAGATCGCGATCGCGCAGACGCTGCAATACGCCTTGCGCGCCGAAGGCTTCGAGTCGGTGCATTGCCTGACCGGTGGCGAGGCGCTGCGGCTGGCGGCGGGTCAGGCGTTCGATCTGGCGGTGCTTGACATCGGCCTGCCCGACATCGGCGGGTTCGCGTTGTGCCGTGAGCTGCGCCGCGGCAGCGGGATGCCGGTGATCTTCCTGACCGCGCAGGGCGCCGAGGCCGACCGCATCCTCGGGTTGGAAATCGGGGCCGACGACTACGTGACCAAGCCGTTCTCGCCGCGTGAGCTGGTGGCGCGGGTGAGGGCGGTGCTGCGGCGTGGCCAGGCATCGATACCGGCGGAACCGGTGGCCGAGGCTTTCCACCACGATGCGGTGGGGAAGTGCATCCGGTTCCGCGGACGCCTGCTGGATTTGACCCGTTACGAGTACGGCCTGCTGGCCGCGCTGCTGCAGCGGCCCGGGGCGATCCTGTCGCGGGCACAGTTGATGGACCGGGTATGGGGCGATGCGCTGGAAAGTGGCGACCGGACCGTCGATACCCACGTCAAGACCCTGCGGGCGAAACTGCGCGAGGTGGACCCGTCGACCGATCCGGTCCGCACCCATCGCGGGTTGGGTTACTCGCTGGAAGTTGCGTGACCCTGCCGTGTGACCGTGTCGCGGCCACTCCGACCCACTCCATCCAACCAGCCATCGCGGCGCAATGAGGCGGGTGTCTTGAACATCGGGTTGCGGATCTTCCTCGGCTATTTCCTGATCGTCGCCCTGGCCGGGTTGCTGGTGGTGCAGGTGTTCGTGCAGCAGGTCAAGCCCGGGGTGCGCCAGGCGATGGAGGACACGCTGGTGGATACCGCCAACGTCCTGGCCGAACTGGCGACCGACGACCTGCAGGCGGGACATATCGCCGATGGGGCATTCGCCCGGCGCGTACAGGCGGTGGCCGGGCGCGATTTCGGCGCCAGCATCTGGGGGTTCGACAAGCACCACGGCAGTTACCGGGTGTACGTGACCGACGCGCGTGGCGTGGTCGTGTTCGACAGCGGCGGAGCGGCGCTGGGATCGGACTACTCGCGCTGGAACGACGTGCGGCGGACGCTGGACGGGCAATACGGAGCCCGCTCCAGCCGGAGCGATCCAGCCGACGAGAACTCCACCGTGATGCATGTCGCCGCACCGATCCGCGACGCGGACGGCAGCCTCATCGGCGTACTGACCGTGGCCAAGCCCAACAGCACCCTGATGCCGTTCATCGAGCGCGGTCAGGCGGTGGTGCTGGGATGGGGTGCGGTGTTGCTGGGCGTAGCCCTGCTAATCGGCCTGACGGCTGCCGGGTGGCTGTCGCGTCAGCTCGCTGGGTTGCGGCGCTACGCGCATGCGGTCACCGCGGGCGAACGCGCGGTGCCGCCGCGCGCGGTGGGCGAGTTCGGCGAGCTGGGCGAGGCCCTGGAAACCATGCGCGCCCGGCTCGAGGGCAAGCAGTACGTCGAGCACTACGTGCACAGCCTGACCCACGAGATGAAGGGGCCGCTGGCAGCGATCCTCGGCAGCGCGGAACTGCTGGAGGCGCCGATGCCCGAGGCCGACCGTGCGCGCTTTGCCGCCAGTATCCGGACCCAGGCCGACCGGCTGGCGCAGATGATCGACAACCTGCTCGCACTGGCCGCGGTGGAACATCGGCAGCGGATCGAACAGCCCGAACCGGTCGAGCTGGCGCGATTGGCTGCCGATGTCGCCGGGCTCTGCGCATCGCGCCTGCTCCGCGCGGATGTCGAATTGCGGCTGGAGACGATCGCGGCGACGGTCAGCGGCGATGCGTTCCTGCTTCGCCAGGCGCTGGTCAACCTGGTCGACAACGCGGTGGATTTCGCCCCGGCCGGCAGCGTGGTCGAGCTGCATCTGCAGGTCCAGGGCCATGAGGCCATCATCGAGATCACCGACCGCGGTCCGGGCGTTCCCGACTACGCGGCGGAGCGGGTGTTCGAGCGGTTCTATTCGTTGCCGCGCCCGGCCGGTGGCAGCCGCAGCAGTGGGCTCGGCCTGTGCTTCGTGGCGGAAGTGGCGGCCCTGCACGGCGGGCAGGCCGCCCTCGGCAATCGCGAAGGTGGCGGTGCAGTGGCAAGGCTCGTACTGCCGATGACCGCGTAACGCTTCACCCTCACTTCACCGTGGCCCCATCGTCCGCACACGCGCGCCATCGATGCTGCCGGCAGTTGCCACGACGGGAGTGCGAAATGCGACTTTGGCTGAAACTGGTGCTGGTGCTGGGGATGACCCTGGCGATCCTGGTGCCGTTGACGATGGTGCGCGGAGTGATCCACGAGCGGCAGGAATACCGCCAGCAGGCGGTGACCGACATCGCCCGCAGTTACGCCGGCCAGCAGTTGTTTGCCGGGCCGGTGCTGGTGGTGCCGTATCGGCAGTTGATCGAGGTGGAAGAACCGGACGCGACCGGCGTGGTGCGGAGGACGCGCCGCGTGCAGGAAAGTCAGTGGACGTTTTTCCCCACCGCATTGACCGTCGACGGAGACCTCAAGCCCGGCATCCGCCAACGTGGGCTGCACGAGGTCCGGGTGTACGAGTGGCATGCGAGCGCGGAGGCCTCCTTCGAAGTTGTGATTCCGGCCGACCCCGGCCCGGAGCAGGCGCGCCGGATCGGCCAGCCCTACCTCGGTTACGCGATCGGCGATGTGCGTGGACTGGTGGGAACGCCGGTGCTGAAGGTCGATGGCCGCCGCCTGGCGCTCGAACAGGGCCAGGGCGCCCGTCGCGGCGAGGGCCTGCATGTGCGGCTGGACGCACCGGTGTCGGGTGAGACGCGCACCGTGCGTACCCGCCTGGACTTCGTGCTGGCCGGCACCGAGCGGCTGGCGCTGGTGCCGCTGGGTCATCAGAACCGGTTCTCGCTGTCTTCGAGTTGGCCGCATCCGAGTTTCGAAGGCAGCTCGCCGCGTACCCGGACGATCGACGACAGCGGCTTCCGGGCCGAATGGGACATTCCCGGTCTGGCCAGCAACGCGCAGCGGAACTTCTTGGAGGGCAGGACCGTCGGTAGCGATGGAATCGGGTCCGGCGTGGAAAGTGTCGGTGTATCGCTGGTTGATCCGGTCGATGTGTACGCCAAAGCCGATCGGGCGACCAAGTACGGCCTGCTGTTCGTGCTGCTGACCTTTATCGGCTTTTTTATCTTCGAGCTGACCCGGCAGCTGCCAATCCACCCGATCCAGTACGGCCTGGTCGGGCTCGCGCTGGCGATGTTCTTCCTGTTGCTGCTCAGCCTGAGCGAGCACTTCAGGTTCGGCTGGTCCTACCTGGGTGCCGGGGTCGCCTGCATCGGCCTGATCACGTTCTATCTCAGCGCGGTCCTGCGCAGCGTGTCGCGGGCGCTGGGCTTCGCCGCGATGCTCGCCATCCTGTATGCCGCACTGTATGGATTGCTGGTGTCGGAAGACAACGCGCTGGTGCTGGGTTCGGGCCTGCTGTTCGTGGTCCTGGCCGCGCTGATGACGATCACCCGCAACGTGGACTGGTACCAGTTGGCCGGGCGTCCGTCGGCACGCCCGCGACGGTCCGGGCCGACCTTGGGCGAGGGCTGATCCTGGCGTCCGCCGGCGCGCCCCAAGGGAAACGCCGGCGGTTTCAGGATGGATGAGCCCGGTGGCTTCTCCGCGTTGGATTGCCGTTCACACGCCCGTATGCTGCACGGGTGCCGTCACTGGCGCGCCCCGCATCCTCCAGACGAAAGAGGCCGCTGAGCATGATGTCCGGCATGACTCCGCTCACCGAATCCGAACCCCGCCACGCAGGCCATCCGGCACAGAGGGCACTGGTCGTGCGCAGCGTGGTCGGCGAGGCGATCGGGCCGTTCCTTGGCGACATCGCGCAGTTGCGGGCCACGGTGCTCCGTGAGTGGCCGACCCTGCAGGACAGTGATGCCGCCAGCCAGGCCCGGGACCTGCAGGTCTATCTGGAGTCCTGGCGCAGCATCGCGATCCTGGTCTCCGATGGTGACCGGCTGGTGGGCGCCTCGATCGGTTTGCCGTTGGGCGATGCAGACGAACCGTTGCGACGTGCGTTCACCGCGGCAGGGCGCGAGGTCGACCGGGTTTTCCATTTCGGCGGCTCGATGTTGCTGCCGGCGTATCGCGGGCGCGGCCTGGGTCATCGGTTCTTCGATGAGCGCGAGTCGCATGCGCGCGCACTGGGTGGTTTCGAACTGACGACGTTCCGCACGGTCGAGCGCGCCGCCGATGATCCGCGCCGGCCTCCATTTGGCCATAGTTTCAAACCATTCCTGCTCAAGCGTGGCTACCGTCGGTGCGGGGAACTGGCGGTTGCGACGGCGTGGCATGAGGTCCACTCCGGTGGCGGCCAGACGCCGCAGAAGCTCGCGACCCGGTCGCGTCCGTTGGAGCGCAGTTTCTAGCCGCGGAGGCTGATCCTCAGTTGGGGGTGCGCCCGCCGCAGCCTGCACGCCCTCAGGCCAGCGGGACTATCCGCGGTACCCACAGCGCCACCCCGGCCAGACCGCTGCCGATCACGATGGCGGCCAGTACGTCGCTGGGGTAGTGAAGGCCCAGTACCACCCGGGAAATCGCAACGGCAGCGGTGAACGGCGCCAATACCCACGTCAGCACCGGGTAATGCGCGATCGCGACCAGGCTGAAGGCGACCGCATGCAAGGTGTGTCCCGACGGAAAACTGAACTCGTCCAGCGGCGCGACCCACGCCTGAATCCGCTGGTCGCTGGCAAACGGCCGCGGGCGGCGGGTCCATCGCTTGAGCAGTTTGTACAGGCCCAGTGCGACCAGCCCGGTTACCGCCAAGTGGATCGATGCGGCCAGTCCGTCGATACCGTCGGCGAGGATCATCATCGCCATCAGCAGATACCAGAACATGCCGTCGCCAAGCCGGCTGACCGCGGCGAATGCGGTGCGTGAAATGCCACCGCTGCATAACTGATTGAGCCTCAGACACCAGCCCGACTCATCGGCGACCAGACGTTGATGCCAGCGCAATCGACTCATCCTTCCTCCTCGCGACCAGGTCGCGCAGCAATGCATCGAAATCCCGAGCGACCTGTTGCGGTCGCAAGCTCAGGACGGCCTCGCGCCCGCGGCGGGCCATGCCGGCGCGTCGTTGCGCATCGCCGCCGATGTCCACGGCCGCGGC
>DATJBR010000089.1:0-8542 GCA_035515255.1 Lysobacter sp.
TGTCGTCGATCTTCTGCTTGGTTTCCGCATCCTGCAGGTCGTATTCGAGCAGCGCCTTGGGATGGATGCCGATGTGGCTGGCGATGATCATTTCCAGCCGCGCCAGGCCGACGCCGGCGTTGGGCAGCATCGCGAAGTCGAACGCGCGGTCGGGGTTGCCGACGTTCATCATCACCTTGAGCGGTGCCGGCGGCATCTTGTCCAGGTCAGCGATGTGGCGTTCGAAGGGCAGGGCGCCGTCGTAGATGAAGCCGGTGTCGCCTTCCGCACAGCTCACGGTGACGGTCTGGCCGTCCTTGATCGCGTCCAGCGCATTGCCGGTGCCGACGACGGCAGGCACGCCCAGCTCGCGGGCGATGATGGCCGCGTGGCAGGTGCGGCCGCCGCGGTTGGTCACGATCGCCGAAGCGCGCTTCATCACCGGCTCCCAATCGGGATCGGTCATGTCGGCGACCAGCACGTCACCGGGCTGCACACGCGCCATGTCCGTCAGCGAACGCACCACACGGGCCACACCACTGCCGATCTTGTGGCCGATCGAGCGGCCTTCGCAGATCACCGGGCCACGTTCGCCGAGCTGGTAACGCTCGATCTGGGTCGCCCTGACGCGCGACTTCACGGTCTCCGGACGTGCCTGGACGATGAACAGCTTGCCGCTGACGCCGTCCTTCGCCCACTCGATGTCCATCGGCCGGCCGTAGTGTTTTTCGATCACCACCGCTTGCCGGGCCAGCTCGTGCACGTCTTCATCGCTGATCGAGAACGTGCGGCACATCGCGGCCGGCGTGTCCTCGGTGCGCACGCGCTCGCCGGGCTGGTTGGAATACACCATGCGCAACTGCTTGGCGCCGATGGAGCGGCGCAGGATCGCCTGCCTGCCGTCCGCCAGGGTGGGTTTGTAGACGTAGAACTCGTCGGGATTGACCGCTCCCTGCACGACCATCTCGCCCAGGCCGAAGCTGGACGTGATGAACACCACCTCGCGGAAGCCCGACTCGGTGTCCAGGGTGAACAGCACGCCCGAAGCGCCGACATCAGATCGCACCATCAGCTGCACGCCGGCCGACAGGAACACGTCCTCGTGCTTGAAGCCGTGGTGGACGCGGTAGGCGATCGCGCGGTCGTTGTAGAGGCTGGCGAACACCTCCTTAACCTTGACCACGACATCGTCCTCGCCGGTCACGTTGAGGAAGGTTTCCTGCTGGCCCGCGAAGCTGGCATCAGGCAGGTCTTCGGCCGTGGCCGAGGAACGGACGGCGACCGCGACGTCGCCACCGCCGTTGTCGGCACACAGCTGGCGATACGCCGTGCGGATGTCCGTGTCGAGCGCAGGCTGCAGGGGCGCGCCGATCACCCAGTCGCGGATCTCCTTGCCTGCCTCAGTCAACGCGCCGACATCTTCGACATCCAGCAGGGCCAGCCGATCGAAGATGCGGTGTTCGAGATCGTTGTGGGCGATGAAACCCTTGAACGCGTCCGAGGTCGTGGCATAACCGCCGGGCACCGACACCCCCAAGCTGGACAGGTTGCCGATCATCTCGCCCAGCGACGAATTCTTGCCGCCCACGCGGGCGAGGTCGTCCAGGCGCAGGGCGTGCAACCAGAGGATGTTGTCGTTCAAAACGGGGTGTCTCCGTGAATTTTGGCGCGCCGGGCAGCGCGGCGAAGCCGTTATGATCGCCTCTGCGCCGGGTGCTTACAAGGTTGATCCGACGGGCTTTTTCCTATGGCAAACAACAGGGCAGGGTGCGTGATGGCGGAACTACGGCCGGTTTTCTATATCTCCGACGGCACCGGCATCACCGCCGAGACGATCGGCCACAGCCTGCTGACCCAGTTCACCGACACCGAATTCATCGCCGAGCGCATCTCGTTCGTCGACAGCGTCGAACGCGCGAAAGATGCCGTGGCCCGCATCCGTGCTGCCGCCAGGACCCACGGCTTGCGCCCGGTGGTGATCAATTCCTGCATGGACCAGGCGGTCAGCGAGACCCTGGCGGAAAGCGATGCGCTGATGCTGGACGTGTTCGCCCCGTTCATCGAGCCGCTGGAGCGCGAGCTCGGCCAGTCCCGTATGCGCGAAGTCGGTCGTGCCCACGCGATCGTCGATTTCGACACCTACCACCGCCGCATCAACGCGATGAACTACGCGCTGACCCACGACGACGGCATCAGCGTGGATTACGACGATGCCGAGGTGATCCTGGTGGCCGTGTCGCGCGCCGGCAAGACGCCCAGTTGTGTGTATCTCGCTCTGCAATACGGCATCCGCGCCGCCAACTACCCGCTGACCGAGGAAGACCTCGAGCACGACCGCCTGCCGGCGAGGCTGCGTGCGAGCCGGGAAAAGTTGTTCGGCCTGACCATCGATCCGCAGCGATTGCACCAGATCCGCCAGGAGCGCCGGCCGAATTCGCACTACGCCAAACTGGAGACCTGCAGGCAGGAAGTCGCCGCTGCCGAAGCCCTGTTCCGGGCCGAGCGCATACCGACCCTGAGCACCACCAACACCTCGATCGAGGAGATCGCCAGCAAGGTCATGTCGACCCTGCGGATCCGCCGCGAGATGTTCTGATCCTGCCCATGCGGACGTGTAGGATCGAGCCATGAGTTCGCTCGTCACCACCGCTGCGCGTATCCCCTCGCTGAGCCGTTTCGGCTGGCTGATGGCGTTGTACACCGAGAACCACACCCGGTTGGATCGCCTGTTCGCTCCGGCCAGCCTGGCAGCGGGGTCGCACGTGTCCAGCGTCGGCGACGGTTTGGACCTGCAGGTGGACGTGCTGTTGCAGCACCGCTACACCACCGAACTGCGCCTGACCTACGGCATGCCCGATCCCATCACCGGCGAGCCTGATCCGTCGGCTTATCTGCGGCATTACCATGACGCCTGCCAACTGGAGGCGACGCACTGCTATATCGGTCGTCGCTGGCAGGATGTGCTGGGCATGTATCCTCCACCTGCCGAGTTGATCGGACACCGCCTGCGCATGAACACCTTCCTCGGAAAGTGGCTGCAGTACCTGTCCGAACGTGGTCACGGCATGGCCACGTTGAGGGCAAAAGAACAAAATCACGGAGAAGTTCAAAACAGGGCTTGACGACCTGTGAAGTCCACTCTAAGCTTGTCGACTTTCCAGCCCTGTGGGGCCATAGCTCAGCTGGGAGAGCGCCTGCATGGCATGCAGGAGGTCGGCGGTTCGATCCCGCCTGGCTCCACCATTTTTAAATGGTCTTTGTTACTCGGTTGTGTGAAAGACAGCCGGCAAAAGTACGAAGATCACTGCGTCCCCATCGTCTAGTGGCCTAGGACACTGCCCTTTCACGGCGGCGACAGGGGTTCGAATCCCCTTGGGGACGCCACTTTTTAGCCATTGAAACCCTCGCGGTTTCAAGCAATCAAGGCTCCGGTGACGGGGCCTTTTTTGTGTCTGCGACAAACACCCGTCGACTCTTCACCCAACCGCATTTCGGCCGGGCGTATGTTCGTTCCCATCGGCCCATCGCGCTGCCGGAAATCCCGCGACGCCGGCTGATGGATGCTGAGCTGCAACATCGGGCTCATCCGCGAACGGGCTTGCCAAGGTTGAGGGTCGGATCATGCAAGAGCAGATCAGGGAAGGCTTCATGGTGTTCGTGTCCGACGGCGACGAGGGCGTCGGTGCGGTCCGCGAAATCCGCAACTCCCCTCCGGGACTGGTGGTGTATATCGAGAACACGGGGGACTTCCTGGTGCCGCTCGGTGTGGTCGAGGCAGTGCACTCCGACAAGGTCATCCTCAATTGCGATCGCCTGGATCCGGCGTTGCGCAGCGCGATCAACCACGCACGCGATGCGGAAGATCCGTTTTACGTCGCGCCACCCGAGCCTCCCGAGGAAGACGGGTAGGCCGCGAAGTCGCCGACCGGACGCATCTTCGACGCGCTTTGACCCGTGATGGGCAGTGCACCTGCCCGGTGTCGGTTGATTGCCGGCGGCGATAGCTGGGCGTGAGCAGCTTCGGTGACCGCGGTCACTCCAATGCATGAAGTTGTTGGTACATGCAGTGGTCAGTGCATGTAGTCGTTGCCGCGCTTGGAAGCAGGCTCGTGGTTTGCTGCGGTTTTTTCCACGGCTTCCGCACGCATCGTGGCCTCCAGTTGCGTCTCGAACTCCTCAAGGCTCATTCCCTGCAGGCGGGCTTCTTCGGTCGCTGCATCACGCAGGGCATTGGAGAATTTGAGGGTGACGGGGGTGCCGCTGCGTTCGTGCATCGCGGCAGCGCGTTTGATCATCGTCAGGATGGTGGCGGCGCTTTCCGAGCCGCCGACCATCTTGCCGTCCAGGCCGAGCACCCACTCGCCGTCGCGTCGGGCGATGCCGCCCAGCAGCGTGCCGTGTGAATCGCGCAGGTCTGCATGGGCCTCGACGGCTGGCCGCAATGTGCCGGTTACCACCCGCTCGCGGACTTTTTTCTTCTTGTTGGCGTCGCGTTTGGCCTTGGACTGGATCGACATGGGAGCCTCAGTGGCCGTGCCGGGCGTAGGCCGACGCGCTGCCGTCGCGACCGATCAGCTCCACGACATAGGGATCGACATGGCCGCCGGGAACCTCCATGCCCGGGGAGCCGGCCGGCATGCCGGGCACGGCCAGGCCGCGGGCGTCCGGCGCTTCCGCCAGCAGGCGCTTCACGTCATCGGCCGGGACGTGGCCCTCGACGAAGTAGCCGCCCACCTCGGCGGTATGGCAGGACTCTTTGCCCGCCGGCAGCCCGACGCGCTGTTTGATGGGCAGAACATTGGAGACGTCACGAACCTCCACCGTGAAGCTCGCGGCTCGCATGTGCTCGATCCACGAGCCGCAGCAGCCGCAGTAGGGGTCCTTGTGGACGACGACCAGCGGCAATGCCGAAGACGCGTCGGCAGGGGCGCTGGCATCCGTGCCGGAAGACGCGGCGGCGGTGCTCGCTGCGACGGCGTCGGGGCTACGGGCGCAGGCCGGCAAGGCAACAAACGCGGCAAGGGCAAGCAGGGCAGCAAGATGACGGATCGGCATGGGAAAGGCTCCTCGTGAGAGCGGGAGGATACGACAGGAGCGTACGCGCGGTATCGGCGCAGGTGAGGCGTTTGCGTCGCATCGTCATTGGATCGGGATACCGGGCCATGCAGCACAATCTGCGGGCATTGCGAGCAAAGCCGCCGGGACTCAAACCAGTGTCGGACCGCTTGCACTCGATTCCCGGGTCGGCTCATCGTGGGGGAACTGGATGACGACCCGACCGGATTCGGTCTGTGCGTCATCGATCCGCCACCCCAGTTGTTCGGCCAGTCGTCCGACCAGGGTCGGGCCGAGGCGGCGGTCGCTGGGGCGCGGCCGGAAGTTCTCGACCACTTCCTGTTGCGTGTCCGATGAGTGGAACTGCAGCTCGATGGCGTGACGCGATCCGGCAACGGTCAAGTGGCCTGTCACATCCGGCGGCAGCAGCCGACGGGCGATGCCGCGCAGGACCAGCTCCGCCTCCGCGACCGGCAACAGGCAATCGTCATCGGAGATCAGGCCTTCGTGCTCCTCTCCTACGTGCTTGTCTACTACCAGGCGTACCCGTCCATTCTTGATCGAGTCCGTGTTGGCCAGAACGGCCATCATCCATTCGCGCAGCGCTACCCGCTCCGGCGCGCTGGTGCGTCGACGCGCAAGGCGGAGCAGGGCGTCGATGAGCTCCGACAGCTCGCGGATGCCGCGGTCCAGACGCTGCAGCCGCGGGCGCAGGGCGGGGAGTTCGTCGCTGTCTTCCAGCAGCAGTTCCGTCGCGCCGCGCACCACCGAAATGGGTGTGCGCAGTTCATGGCTGGCATCGGCGAAGAACGCGCGCTCGGTTTCCTCGGCCGACACCAGTCGCGCCTGGTAGTCATCAATCGCGGTGCCGAGCCGTCCAAGCTCGTCAGCCGGCAGGCCGCGCCCAAGCTGGGTGGCGACCGGTTGCGTCGGCAGACTGCTTACCGCATCGGCCAGACGACGCACCGGGCGGATGACGCCCCCCGACATCAGCCAGCCCAGCCAGGCACTGGCCAGCGTGCCCAGCACGACCACCGTCAGCAGGATGAAGGTGAGGTAGCGCTCCAGCTCCTCGACATCGTGCAGGTCGATGGTGAAAAACAGGCGGCCCGCGGCGGTATCGGACACGGCCAGATGGACGCCGTCCCGATCGTCATGCAGTTCGCGGATTCCCGGCGGTTGCGAGGCCAATTCCACCGGTACCTCGCCACTGCCGTCGCGGCGGCGCAGGTAGGCGCTGAGCCGGCTGGTCTGCGGCAGGTCGAGGTCAGGCTGGCGCGTCAGCCGGGCGGAGTAGTCTTCCACCTGGCTGCTGAGGATGACTTCCACCAGCACCCGTTCGTACTCCTCGGAAATAAACACCGTCGCGCTGGCGAACAGCACGCTCAGCACGAAGCCCATCAAGGTGTACAGCAACGTCACCCGGGTTCGCAGTGGCAGCGGTTTCCTCATTCCGGACTTCCGGGTTCCGGCGGCATCAGACGGTAGCCGATGCCGTGGACGGTCTGCAGCATGGTGGTGCCGAACGGCTTGTCGATAAGGTGGCGCAGGTCGTAGACGAGGGTATGCAACGAAGCTGCGTCACCCGCCTCGTCGCCCCAGACGCAGTCCAGCAAGGCGCGCTGGTTGACTACGGCCGGCGAGCGCTGCATCAGCAATCCAAGGATCTTGCCTTGGGCACGGGTGAGGGCAATCCGTTTGCCACTCCGGCTGGCCATCATCGCCTGCGCGTCGAACATGAGCGGGCCGGTGGCGAGGGTGGCGTTGGCCAGGGGTTGGCCTCGCCGATGGAGCGCGCGTATGCGGACCTCCAGTTCCTTCAGCTCGAACGGCTTGACCATGTAGTCGTCGGCGCCTTCGGCAAATCCCTTGAGCTTGTCTTCCAGGGTGTCGCGCGCGGTCAGCATCAACACCGGCGTACCGCGCCCGGCGTCGCGCAGGCGTCGGCACAGGTCCAGACCGTCGAGCCGTGGCAGCCCCAGGTCCAGCACGATCACGTCGAACGGGGAGCGCATGGCGTGCATCAGGCCGGTCTCGCCGTCGGCTGCGTGGTCGACCACATGCCCGCGCCGTTCCAGGAAGTCCCAGATATTCGCGGCGATGTCGTGCTGGTCTTCGACGATGAGGACTTTCAAGGCGTTTTTCATCGGCTTCATCTGGCGGACGCGGCAAGTCTAGCGGGGAACGTGCAGCCGAATTAACGCCGGCCTGAGAAATGGCTGAGAGCCGCTTACCGCAAGGTTCACAAGCTGCACGCATCTGTCATCGACATCGTTGAGCTGCCGTGCCGCCCATTCCGATCCTGCTGCCCGTCAATGCCGACACCAGTACGATGTCCAAGGCGTTGACGACGGTGGCAACGCCGCACTTCTATCGAAATCACCTGCTGCTCCCGGTGATGGCTGCGATCTGCCTGAGCACGATCCTGATGGGGTTGCAGGGCGACTTCCTGCTGGCCGACCGTCTGTATGCCTTGCAAGGTCATGCGTGGACGCTGAAATCCCACTGGTTCACCGAGATGGTGATCCACCAGCAGGGGAAATCCGTCAGCGCGGCGGCGTGGCTGGTGGTGCTCGCGGCCTGGATATGGAGTGTCCGGGATGCGCGCCTGGCGCGCTGGCGGCGACCGCTGGCGTATCTGGCGATCACGACCCTGCTGGCCTGCCTGGCGGTGTCGGTCCTGAAGGCGGTCACCGGGATGGATTGTCCGTGGGATCTGCAGCGGTACGGCGGCGCACAGGCCTTCGTAGGACTGTTCCAGCTCCGTCCGGAGACCATGCCGTCGGCCGCCTGTTTTCCTGCGGGCCACGCCAGTGCGGGCTACGGCTGGGTGACCTTGTACTTCTTCTTGCTGGCGGTGCGACCGCGTTGGCGGTGGGCCGGGCTGGCTCTGGCCCTGGTGGCGGGCGGAGTGTTCGGATTTTCCCAGCAACTGCGCGGCGCGCATTTCCTGTCGCACGACCTGTGGTCCTTGATGACCTGCTGGCTGGTGGCGTTGGCCGGGTATGTGCTGATGTTCAGGACGGCGCGATGAGCGCGGTCAGCCTGCCGCTGACGCGGCTGCGTGCCTGGCCCGCGTTGCGGCCACAGATCAGCGTGGAGATGCTTGCCCTGCTGGTCAGCCTGTTTTTCTCCGTGGCCTGCAACGGCGCGTTCTGGCGCGCCTACGCCGAGACCGGCGGATTGCAGGAGGCAGGGGGATGGATGACGGCGGCTTCGCTGTTTGTCGCCATGACCGGATTGAACATGCTGCTGTTGTGCGCGGTGCTCAATCGATGGACGGTCAGGCCGTTGTTGACGGTGCTGCTGCTGGCTACCGCTTTCGCCGTGTACTACATGAACCAGTACACGGTGTATCTGGATCCGGACATGATCCGCAATGTGCTGCACACCGATGCCCGGGAATCGGCGGAGTTGCTGACGCGCGGCCTGATGACGCCGCTGCTGCTGTATGCGGCCATTCCGATCGCGCTGGTGTGGCGCGTGCGCCTGCAACGTCGGACGCCGG
>DATJBR010000090.1:0-7659 GCA_035515255.1 Lysobacter sp.
GTGCCCTCGCTGCCGACCAGCAGCCGTTGCAGGTCGTAACCGGTCGAGCCCTTGGTGGTCGCGGTGCCGCAGTGGATCAACTCGCCCGAGCCGGTGACCGCGGTCAGGGCGAGGACATTGTCGCGGCTGGCACCGTACTTCACCGCGCGCGGGCCGCCGGCGTTGCAGGCGAGGTTGCCGCCGACGGTGCTGAACGCCGCGCTGGTCGGGTCCGGTGGCCAGAACAGGCCGTGCGGCGCGAGCGCGGTCTGCAGGTCGCCGTTGAGCACGCCGGGCTGGACCACCGCGCAGCGGTCTCCGGGACGGATGTCGAGGATCGCGTCCATGCGCTCGAACGACACCACCACGCCGGCCTGGATGGGCACGGACGCACCGGTGGTGTTGGTGCCGCGGCCACGGGCGACCAGCGGGACGCGGTGCGCCCGGCAGGCACGGACCAGCGCGACCACCTGCCCGGTCGAGGTGGGCAGCGCCACCGCGTCGGGCAGCGACAACCGTCGCGAGTTGTCGTAGGCGTACGCCAGCCGCTCGCTGGCATCGACCAGCCAGCCCGCACCGAGCAGGTCGGTCATGTCGCGATGCAGGGACGATGGCAGGGGCGTGGTCATGGTCGGGAAATCGCGTGTCCGGGGCTCAGCAGTCGTCTGCCCGGAACGCATCGCGCAGCCAGTTCAGGCGCGGTGCCTCGGGGTCGCCATCGGCTTCGACCACGTCGAACCGGCACGCGCCGTCGGCGTAGCGGCGGTGGCGCTGCAGGAACATCTGCGCGGCGCGCACCAGTTTGCGTCGCTTGTGGACATCGACCGAGGCCGCGCCGCCGCCGAAGCGGACGTCGCGGCGGTAGCGCACCTCCACGAACACCAGTGTGTCGCCGTCGAGCATCACCAGGTCGATCTCGCCCAAGCGGTAGTTGGCGTTGGCCGCGACCGGGCGCAGGCCGGCTTCGACCAGATGCTCGCGCGCGGCGGCCTCGACCGCCGTGCCGCGGCTGCGGCGGTCAGCGACCGGCGGCACTGGGAAGTGCGACCGTCACGCCGCCGCTGAATGTCGACCACGCGGGTGCGCGCCGGACGTTGCCCGACGAGTCGATGCCGAGCGAGCCGGTGGCACCGGCCACGTGGGCATCGGGCGATTGCGCCAGCCGCTCCATGTAGGCGCTGAGCAGCCAAGCGTCATACCCGAACGCGAACAGGCGGGCGGCCGGACCGCGCGCGGTGGGCATGGCGCGGGCGGCGCTCGCGGCCGGAGGCAGGCCCGGCACGTGGCGGCCGCTGGTCCAGGTCTCGCCGGGGAATGCGATGCCGTCCAGCACGCGGTCCTCGTCGGCATCGCCGGTGCCGGAGAGCAGTTGCGAGGTGGCGACCAGCGGCTTGCCGGCCAAGCCGGCCATGGCCAGTTTCGGCATCAGTTCGCGGGCGGCAGTACTGCGCACGGCGAGGAAGACCGCATCGATGCCGCCTTCCTTCTGTGCGAACGGAGCGAGATCGACAATGCCGGGATGGGCCACGTCGGTCACCACCGCGCCTTGCGCCGCCAACTGGGTGCGCAAGGCATCCACCGAGCGCCGTGCGTTGTCGTCGCCGGCAGCCACCACCAGCACCCGCCGCGCGCCGCGCTGGACAAACAGGTCGGCGGCGGCGATGCCTTCGTCCTCCGGCGACAGCGAGAAGCTCGCGTTGCCGGCCGGCGGCAGCACCGTGCCGTGGTTGAGCGCAAGCACCGGGACCGGCAGCGTGCCGCGGCGGAACAGGGCATCCACGCCCTCGCGCGACAGCGGGCCGATCACGAAATCGTTGCCGGCCGCGACCGCGCGTTCGTACGCGGCCACCGCACCGCCGCCGCTGCCGTGGGTGTCATAGAACGCCACCTCCGGCCGATGCCGCGACTCGGCGTAATACGCGGCGAGGAATCCGTCGCGCACCGAGGCCGCCGCGACGGCCATCTCGCCCGACAGCGGCAGCAGCACGCCGAGTTTCATCGGCGGGCGGTAGCCGTCCCGGTCGGCAGGCGGCCGGTTGCCGGCATCGAACCGCCACGGCGTGCGATCCATCGGGCGCGGCAACGACAGGCCGCGTGCCAGCAGCGCGCGTGCCAGATGGTTGTAGACCGGGTCGCCGACCGGCAATGCCGCCGCTTCGTGGGCCAGGGTGGTGTTGTCCAGCTGCGCCAGCAGCGCATCGATCGGGCCATTGCCGGCGCCACTGCGCAGCAGTTCGCTGGCTTCGGCGACGACGGGGTGCGGGCCGAGGCTGGTCGATGACGGGCTGGACAGGGAGGCGCAGCCCCCCAGCAGTACGGCGGCCATGGCGAGGGCGAACAACCAGGTGCGCCGGGGACGTGGAATGTGAAAGCTCATCGGCATGCGCTCGCCGCGGGGCGGCGTTCCAGTGGGGACCGTCGTCGATTCTACCGGCACCGCCGCCGACCGCGCCGGCGCGCTGCGGCGGGCCCGGCGGACTGCATGAGGCGCGCATGCGGATGGGCGCGAGACTTCCGCCGGCCGCATCCCTACCATCGTCACGATGCACAAGCCCGGCACCCTGCACATCGTCGCCACCCCGATCGGCAACCTCGGCGACATCTCCGCCCGCGCATTGGAGATACTCGCCAGCGTCGACGCCATCTGCGCCGAGGACACCCGCCATACCCGCCAGCTGCTGTCGCATTTCGGCATGGAGCGGCCGTTGCTGGCCCTGCACCAGCACAACGAGGACGCCCAGGCCGCGCAACTGGTGGCCCGGCTTCAGGCCGGCGAGTCGCTGGCACTGGTGTCCGACGCCGGTACGCCGCTGGTCAGCGATCCCGGATTCCGGCTGGTGCGCGCTGCCCGCGAGGCTGGCGTGCGGGTATCACCCGTGCCGGGGGCGTGTGCAGCGATCGCCGCCTTGAGCGTGGCGGGCATTGCGTCCGACCGGTTCGCGTTCGAGGGCTTCCTGCCAGCGAAATCCGGCGCGCGGCGCGAGCGGCTGGCGCGACTGGCGGCGGAAACACGCACGCTGATCTTCTACGAGTCGGCGCACCGTATCGAAGAGTCCCTAGTCGACTTCGTCGCCGCATTCGGCCCCGATCGCCCCGCCGTGCTCGCGCGCGAACTGACCAAACTGTTCGAGACCGTGCTCGACGGCGGTCTGGCAACACTGCTGGCGAACGTGCAGGCCGACCCCAACCAGCGCAAGGGCGAGTTCGTGCTGATCGTCGAAGGGATCGGCGATGACACCGAGGCAAAACTGGTCGAGGGCCGCCGGTTGTACCTGAAACTGTCCGGGCACCTGCCGCCCTCGACCGCCGCGAAACTCGCCGCCGAACTGAGCGGCGCCCCCCGCAAAGCGCTGTATGGCGGTGGCGACCGGGATGGCGCTGAGGCGTAACGGCCACATGGACGGAGTTCGTCAGGGATGGTCTGAACGACTCATTTTTGTTTGTCATTCCCGCGAAAGCGGGAATCTAGGGACGTCTCGTCGGCAAGTGGTACCGGGCAACAGCTTCCGGCTTGTGCGGGCCTGCTTTTCCTTCGGCCACCGAAAAATTCCGATGGCGTCTGCCGGGTGTCCCGATCACCAAGCGAATATCGTGGAGCGACTGATCGGGATGCCCGGCAGGCGCTGCCCGTGAAACTGCATGGGCAGGCGCATTGAGCGGGTGTTTGCTCCGGATAGGGCGCTGCGCCATCGCGCGCAGAGAGCAGAGACGAGCTGCGCCGCTTGTCGATCCACCGTCTTGCTGAATTCCAGCACCAGTCGAGGGCAAGACAAGCCCCCGCGATCTTCCGGCAACCGGTAGACTGCGCGCGGCGGAGTCGGCCAGACAGTCGCGTCATCGCAGCGGGTTCGCCCGCCACGGTGCCGAGGAAAGTCCGGGCTCCACAGGGCACGGTGCCAGGTAACTCCTGGGCGGCGCGAGCCGACGGAAAGTGCAACAGAGAGCAGACCGCCGAACGGTCTGGTGTTCGAGAGAATGCCAGGTGCGTGGCAAGGGTGAAACGGTGCGGTAAGAGCGCACCGCGAGTCTGGCAACAGACCGGCACGGCAAACCCCACCGGGAGCAAGACCAAATAGGGACCTCATGGCGCTGCCCGCGTCGGGTCCGGGTAGGTTGCTTGAGCGTATCGGTGACGATGCGCCTAGAGGAATGACTGTCCACGACAGAACCCGGCTTATCGGCCGGCTCCGCCACTTTTTTCCACACCGTGCCTGCCTGAGGTGCACTTGCCGGTTCTTGCCCGCGCAAGGCCGCCGGAAGGTGTGGTCGAACCGCGCAATTGCTGCGCCGCAGCATGAAGGCTGCGTGAAGGCCGGCATTGCTTCCGGGCCTGCCATGGCAGTGAGCTGCGTCTCAAAATATGAGACGAAACAAGGCTTAGTGGGCAAGTCTTGAATAAAACTCTGAAGTGTTGCGCAAGCTATTGATCCCGTTGATGAATTTCCTTTTGAAATTCGTTGACATCACTTAGGGCCGTCCCTAAGGTGGTGTTCGGAGGGAAAACCGGGTTTTTTGTGGTTTTCAATCGCTGCAGTCGGGTTTTCCCGGTTGCCCAACAGGCAGAACCGCCCGCAGAGGCGGGCCCACGCAAAGGTGCGCAATGTTCCAGGGCGAGACCGCCATCACGATCGACGACAAGGGCCGGATGGCGGTGCCCACCGCCTACCGCGAGCAGGTCGTGCGTGATTGCGGCAACCACCTGGTCATCACCTACAACCCGTTCGAGGCCGGCTCCCTCTATCTGTATCCGTTGCAGAAGTGGGAGGAGATCCGCGACCAGGTCAACAAGCTGCCCAAGGGCAAGCGGATCAACCGGGCCCTGCAATTGAAGCTGGTGGGTGCCGCCAGCATCGTCGAGCTCGATGGCAACGGCCGCATCACCGTTCCCGCCAGCCATCGCGCGGCCATCGGCATCGAAAAGAAGGCCGTGCTGCTGGGCATGGGCGATAAGTTCGAACTGTGGAGCGAGCAGGCTCACCACGAACAGATCCGTCAGACCCTGGTCGACGATCTGGGCGACGAACTGCTCGGCCTGAACCTATGACGGGCGGTGGCGTGGAGCGCACAGCGACCTCCGGCCACCTCCCCGTGATGTACCGGCAATCCCTGGACGGTTTGCAGGTGCGCGGGGATGGCACCTATCTGGACGGCACCTTCGGTCGAGGCGGTCACGCGCGCGGCGTGCTCGATCTGTTGGGCGAGAACGGCCGCCTGCTGCTGATGGACAAGGACCCCGAGGCGATTGCGGTGGCCGAGCGTGATTTCGGCGGCGATGCACGGGTGGCGATCTTCCGCGGCAGCTTCGCCGACATGGCGCGCTGGAGTGCGACCGACGCCGGCCTGGACGGTGTGTTCCTGGACCTGGGCGTGTCCTCGCCGCAACTGGATGTCGCCGAACGCGGTTTCAGCTTCAGCAAGGACGGCCCGCTGGACATGCGGATGGACCCCGATGTGGGCCAGAGCGCCGCGCAGTGGCTGGCCACGGCCGATGAGCGCGAGATCGCCGATGTGCTGTGGACCTACGGCGAGGAGCGCCAGTCGCGCAAGATCGCGCGCACCCTGGTTGCCCGTCGTGACGAGCAGCCGATCAGCCGCACGGCCCAGCTGGCCGAGCTGATCGCCTCGGTGATGCCACGCGGAAAACCCGGTTCCGACAAGAGCCGGATCCATCCCGCCACCCGCAGCTTCCAGGCGATCCGCATCTTCATCAACCGCGAGCTGGCAGATCTGGAAACCGGGCTGGATGCGGCGCTGTCGCGCCTGAAGCCGGGTGGCCGGCTGGTGGTGATCAGCTTCCATTCGTTGGAAGACCGCATCGTCAAGCAGTTCATCAACCGGCACGCGAAGGCACCGCCGACGAACCGCCGGATGCCGATCGAGATCCCGTTCGATCCGGAGCTGCTGGCAATCGGTGGGGCGCAGAAGGCCGACTTCGACGAGACCTCGAACAACCCGCGTGCGCGCTCCGCGGTGCTGCGCGTGGCCGAAAAGCTTCCCGTGCGGGAGGCCGCATGACCCTGCGCCTGCTGCTCACGTTGCTGGTGGTCGCGAACCTGGCGACGGCGTTGACAGTGGTGCATGCGCGCCATCGCCATCGCGTGCTGTTCGTCGAGATCAGCCAGCTGGAGAAGGCGCGCGACGAGCTGGACATCGATTTCGGCCGGCTGCAGCTGGAGCAGGCGACCTGGTCCGAGAGCAACCGCATCGACCAGGTCGCGCGTGATCGTCTGGGGATGAAGTTTCCCGAAGGCGAGGAAACCGTGGTGATCCGGCCATGAGGGGACGTGCCGGCCAGACACGGGGTGACGGCAACCCGCAGCGCTCGTACCGGGCGTGGCTGCAGTCCGTGCTGGGCCGCAACACCGACCGCCAGGCTGCGCGAGGTCGTGCGCGCTACAACGTCCGCAAACGCATGGTGCTGGTCGGCGGTGCCCTCGTGGCGTGCTCGCTGGCGCTGGTGGGGCGGGCGTTCGACGTGCAGGTGCTGAACAGCGATTTCTACGTCCGTCAGGGCGATGCGCGCTCGTTGCGTGAGATCCCGATCGCGACCTCGCGCGGCATGATCACCGACCGCAATGGCGAGCCGCTGGCCGTGTCGACGCCGGTCGAGTCGCTGTGGGCGAACCCGCAGGAACTGTTGAAGCACCCCGACCGCATTCCCGAGCTGGCCGAGGCGCTCGGTGCGTCCCCCGACGAGCTGGCGCGCAAGCTGAGCCAGCGGGCGGACAAGGAGTTCATGTACCTGCTGAGGCGGATCAATCCCAGCCGGGCGAAAGAGGTGATCGACCACGCCATACCCGGTGTGTTTTCGCAGCGCGAGTTCCGCCGCTTCTATCCGCAGGGCGATGCGATCGCGCACGTGCTGGGTTTCACCAACATCGACGACCGCGGCCAGGAGGGGCTGGAGCTGGCCTTCGACGACTGGCTCAGTGGCACGCCGGGTGCGAAGCGGGTGATCCGCGACGGCCAGGGCCGGATCATCGAGAACGTCGACCTGATCCGGCCGGCCGAGCCGGGCCACGACCTGACCCTGACCCTCGACCGCCGGGTGCAGTACCTGGCGTTCCGTGAGCTGCGCCGTGCGCTGCACGAGGCCGGTGCTTCGGCCGGTTCGGTGGTCGTGCTCGACATCGACACCGGCGAGGTGCTGGCGATGGCGAACCTGCCCAGCTACAACCCCAACCAGCTCGACGGCGGCCGCAGCGACACGCGCCGCAACCGCGCGGTCACCGACGTGGTCGAGCCGGGCTCGACGATGAAGCCGATCACCATGGCGGCCGCGCTGACCGCCGGCACGGTCACCCCGGCCACCATCGTCGACACCAACCCGGGCTGGATGCGGAACGGCCGCTTCACCATCAACGACTACCGCAACTACGGCGCATTGACGGTGACCGGTGTGCTGACCAACAGCTCCAACGTCGGCGCCGCCAAGCTCGCGCTGGCATTGCCGGACCAGTACTTCTACGACTTCATCCACGGCTTCGGCTACGGCAGCAAGCCCGGCAGCGGATTTCCCGGCGAAGCCTCCGGCCTGCTCGCCGCACCGCGCCAGTGGAGCGGTACCACCAAGGCCACGATGTCCTACGGCTACGGGCTGTCGGCCACGCCGTTGCAGATCGCGGTGGCCTACGCGGCGATCGCCAACGGCGGTCGGGTGATCGCGCCGACTTTCGTCAA
>DATJBR010000091.1:0-2927 GCA_035515255.1 Lysobacter sp.
CGCAACTGGGCGCCCTGGCGTTCACCGCGCTGGTGGCGGGCAATGTCGGCTTGATCATGCTGTATCGCACGGGCACGTCGGTGTGGAACGCGCTCCGCCAGCCGAACGCCACCTTCTGGGTGGTCGTCCCGGTGACGCTGGCGGTGCTCGCGGTGGTGACTCGGTTTGAATTGCCTGCGGGCTGGTTTGGATTCACGCCGCCGCCCGCGGGTCCCTGGCTGATCGCACTGTTGTTGCCGCTGCTGGTCGTGGTGCTGCTGAATGCGCCGCCTTCCCGGAATCGTTAGTCGGCAACCCCAGCGCCGAGCTTCAGCGTCGAGCGTCATGGCAGCCGCAAGCCGGCACCGCTCCCCCTGCGGACGCGAGGGTGCCGACGCCGCTACCCTTCGCAGACCAGCACGGCCGCGCCATGGATGCGGCCGGCCCGCAGATCCGCCACTGCATCGTTGGCCTGCTCAAGACGGTACGGTGTCGTCGAAGTGACAACGCCTGCCTGGGGCGCGATCGCGAAGAACGCCTTGGCATCCTCCCGGGTCAGGTTGGCCACGGACATCAGTTGCCGCTCCTGCCAAAGCAGACGGTACGGAAACGTCGGGATGTCCGACATGTGGATGCCACCACACACGACCCGCCCACCCTTGCGCACTGCCCCGAGCGCCTGCGGCACCAGGGTGCCGTCCGGAGCGAACAGGATCGCGGCGTCGAGTGGTTCCGGCGGCGGTTCTGTGGAGCTCCCCGCCCATGCCGCGCCGAGCGATCGCGCAAAAGCCTGCGCGACGACGTCACCCGGCCGGGTAAAGGCAAACACGCGACGGCCTTGCCAGATCGCGGCCTGGGCGATGATGTGGGCCGCCGCGCCGAATCCATACAGCCCCAGGTTGTGGGCATCACCGGTTTTCACCAGACAGCGCCATCCGATCAGGCCCGCGCACAGCAGGGGCGCGACGGCGACCGGATCGGTGTACCCGGTCAAGGGGATGCAGTAGGCGGCAGCGGCGATCACGTGACTGGCAAAGCCCCCGGGGCGCGTGTAGCCGGTGAACTGCGGCGAGTCGCACAGGTTTTCCGCACCGCCCCTGCAATACCGGCACGTTCCGCAGGTGTGCCCCAACCAGGGCACGCCCACGCGGTCACCGATCGCCAGCGCCGACACACCGGCTCCCAACCGTTCGACGATGCCGACGATTTCGTGACCCGGCACAACGGGCGGCACCACCCGCGGCAATTCGCCATCGATGACATGCAGATCGGTGCGGCATACCCCGCAGGCCTCGACGCGCAGGCGAACCTCGCCGTTTCCCGGCAGGGGGTCGGGCCACTCGTGGAGCCGCAGCGGCCGTCCGATCGCGGTGAGCACCATGGCGCGCACGCCTCACTCCCTGACTTGTCGATCCGCGCAGGATCGAGCCGGCGGCAACCGGCTGTGCGCAGGATGACCCGGCAAGCCGTGCCGACGTTTGACCTGCGTCAACATCGTGGGCATCGGGAATCGCGGTAATGGCCTGGCTATCGCCAATCGCCGCGCATGCACGTCACGACGTCAGGGCCAGCAGGACCGGATCGACCGGCATTGCAGGGTCGCCGCTTGGCCGGCGCAGCCGCGCAGGCGCCGTTGTCACTACTACTGGACCACCGCCGAAATCCCGCGATGGTGACGCGGTGAATACCACGCGCGAATCCGGTGTGCCATCTGTCGTGGCCGGATGTCGGCGTGCTACTGGTGATCAGCCTGATCGGCGATGTACTGGTCAATCGGCTGGCATTCGCGCTGCGCATCAAGGACACGCCCTGGTAGCGCGCGACCGGCCGGCGCCCGCCCTCACGCAGTCCGTCCGCGACGGGCTGCAGGCTTACTACAGCCACCGCTCAAACCAGTCTGCCGCAATGACAGCCGCCTGTTCGAGCGTCCCGGGCTCCTCGAACAGATGCGTGGCGCCCGGAACGATGACGAGCTTTGCCCGGTTGCCCATCGCGGCCTGCGCTGCACGGTTGAGCTCGATCACCTGCCGGTCCTCGCCACCGACGATCAGCAGAGTCTGGGTATGGATTTCCGCCAAGGCCCGCGCGCCGGCCAGATCGGGCCGGCCGCCACGCGATACCACCGCCGCCACGACATCCCGGTTGGCTGCGGCCACGACGATCGCCGCGGCGGCACCGGTGCTGGCACCGAACAGCCCGATCGAGAGGCCGCGCATGGACGACTCCAGACGCGCCCACTGCAGCGCCGCATCCAGTCGCCGGGCAAGCAGCGGTATATCGAAGCGCTTGGCGGGATCACGGTCCTCCTGGGCGGTGAGCAGGTCGAACAGCAGCGTGGCGAAGCCGCGCTGGTTCAAGGCAGTCGCCACGAACCGGTTGCGCGGGCTGTGCCGGCTGCTGCCACTGCCGTGGACGAAGATCACCAGTCCCTGCGGGGATGGCGGGGACACCAGGTCGCCGTCGAGCACCACGCCTGCCGCCGGGATATGCACCGGATGGACCGATGTCGCCGCCGCGTCGCCGGAAGCCGGTCTGGCCAGCAGATCGATCACCTGCGCATCGGTGACACCGGTGAAATCCAGATAGTGCCGGCCGACGGCAATGAACGGCCTGGGCTGCGCCAGACAGACCACGTCGTCGGCCAGCGGGGCGACCTGCGCCAGGCTGTCGGCCGCCGCCACCGGCACCGCGCAGACCAGCCATTTGGGGGCTTGCGCGCGCACCGACTTGAGTGCCGCCATCATCGTCGCTCCGGTGGCCAGGCCATCGTCGATCACGATGACGGTCCGCCCCGCGAGGTCGAGCGGAGGCTGCCCCGGGCGGTAATGGGCGCGGCGCTCGCGGATCAGCGCCAGTTGATGCTGCGCCTCGCGCTGAAAATACGCCTCGTCGGCTCCCACCCATCCCGCATGATCACCGAGTGTCACCCGGCCCTGTTCATCCACCGC